>JALOOS010000285.1 GCA_025454275.1 Desulfobacterales bacterium
CGCCGCTGCATCAAGGATCTCGGCCTCAAGATGAACCTCTTCGCGGTTGAAAAATCCTTCGACGGCGGCCGCATCTCCTTCTTTTTCACGGCCGACGGCCGGGTGGATTTCCGCCAGCTGCTGAAGCTGCTGGTCAAGGAGCTCGGGGCGCGGATCGAAATGCGCCAGGTCGGCATCCGGCACCAGACCAAGATGTGCGGCGGCCTCGGCCGCTGCGGCCGGGAGCTCTGCTGCAGCTCCTACCTGGAGAAGTTCGAACCGGTCTCGATCCGGATGGCCAAGGAGCAGAACCTCTCGCTCAACCCGACGAAGATCTCGGGCCAGTGCGGCCGGCTGATGTGCTGCCTGGTCTACGAGTACGCCACCTACCAGGCGCTCAAAAAATCCCTGCCGCGCCTCGGGTCCGTGGTCCAGACCCCCCGGGGCATGGGCAAGGTGGTGCGGCACAACCCCATCGGCAACCGGTTCACCGTGCGGCTCGAGGACGGCATGGAATTCGAGACGCCCCCCGAACCCCCTCAACCATAGACAGGATGCCCCATGGCCTTCTACATCACCACCCCGATTTATTACGTCAACGCCCGGCCCCATCTCGGCCATGCCTACACCACCATCGTGGCCGATGTGGTGCGCCGTTTCCACACGATGCGCGACCGCGAGACCTTTTTTCTCACCGGCACCGACGAGCACGGCGACAAGGTGGTTCAGGCGGCCCAGCAGCAGGGACAGGCCCCGCGAGACTATGTCGACGCGATCAGCCGGCTCTTTCGCGAGCTCTGGCCGGAGCTGAACGTGCGGCCCGACCGCTTCATCCGCACCACCGACCCCGATCACACGGCCGTCGTCACCCGGGTGCTCCAGAAGATCCATGCGGCCGGAGACATCTACTTCAGCGAATACGAGGGGCTCTACTGCTTCGGCTGCGAGCGCTTCTACACCGAGCGCGAGCTGCAGGAGGGGCGCTGCCCGATCCATGAGTCCGAACCCGAGCTCATCCGTGAGTCGAACTACTTTTTCCGGATGAGCCGCTACCAGGAGTGGTTGATCGAACACATCCGGCGCCACCCCGACTTCATCCGCCCGGAGCGCTACCGCAACGAGGTGCTCGCCTTTCTGCGCGAACCGCTCGGGGACCTGTGCATCTCGCGCCCGACGAGCCGGCTCACCTGGGGCATTCCGCTGCCCTTCGACGAGCGCTACGTCACCTATGTCTGGTTCGACGCCCTGCTCAACTACGTCTCGGCCCTCGGCTACCCGGACGGCGAGCTCTTCCGCCGCTTCTGGCCCGCGGCCCAGCACATCGTCGCCAAGGACATCCTCAAGCCCCACGGCATCTACTGGCCCTGCATGCTGAAGGCGGCCGGGATCCCGCTCTACCGGCATCTGAACGTGCACGGCTACTGGAACATCGAGCAGCGCAAGATGTCCAAGAGCCTCGGGAACGTCATCGAGCCGCTCGACATGCGCAACGTCTACGGGCTCGACGCCTTCCGCTACTTCCTGATCCGGGAGATGACCTTCGGACTGGACGCCAACTTCAGCGAGTCCGCCATGGTGCAGCGGATCAATTCCGACCTTGCCAACGACCTCGGCAACCTCTTCTCGCGCGTGGTCGCCATGGCCCACAAATACTTCGACGGCGTGGTCCCGGAGCTCGACCCCGAGGTGGGCCGCCAGTTCGGATTAGGGCTTGGGCCCGAGGCCCGGCGTACGATCGAGGTGTACGAGCGCGCCATGGAGCTCTTCGAGCTGCACCGGGCGCTGGCCGCCGTCTGGGAGTTCATCGGCCGGATGAACCGCGCCGTCGACATCGCCGCCCCCTGGGAGCTCGCCAAGAAGAAGAGCACCCACCGGCAGCTCGAGGCGGTCATGCACAGTCTCCTGAAGGGCCTGCGGCTCATCTCCGGCCTGATCTACCCGGTCATGCCGGACACCGCCGCCCGCATGCAGAAGCACCTCGGCCTCGATCCCGAGGCCCCCTTTTACGACCTGCCGGAATTGAAGCGCTGGATCTCGGTGCCGGCCGGCACGGCCCTGCCCAAGACGGTCATGCTCTTTCCCCGCATCGAGAGCGCCCCCGCACCGGAGGCGGCGGCCGCCGGGGCGCCGCCGCCGGCAGCGGCCCCCGCGATCAAACCCGAAATGACGATCGAGGATTTTCAGCGCATCGACCTGCGGGTCGCCACCGTCCTCAGCGCCGCACCCGTGCCGAAGGCCAAGAAGCTGCTGCGGCTGGAAATCGACCTCGGCGAGCGCCGCACCATCGTGGCCGGCATCGCCGAACACTATGCGCCCGAGAGCCTGGTCGGCCGGCAGATCGTCGTCATCGCCAACCTGCGCCCGGCGAAACTCATGGGGGTGCTCTCCCAGGGGATGCTGCTTGCCGCCGGGACGGAGGCCGGCCCGGTGCTGATCGGCCCGGACGCCGCCGTCCCGCCGGGAAGCGCCCTGCGATGAGCCGGCAACCGGCAAAGGAGATGCGTATGTTGCGACCGTTTATCCGACGATTGAAGGCCCTCCTGGCGCCCGCCGCCCGCCGGCTGAGCGCTCCGGTCTACTTCGGCCGCAGCCTCGCCTCCGTGCCCGCCGGGGCGGTGGTGGTGGCGCCGCTCAGGGCCACCGTGCTCGGCTGCGGCATCGCCGGCATCGTCGCGTTCAAGCGCAATGCCCCGCAAACCGTCGAGGTGCCGGTGGCCCCGCTCGCCGCGCTGGCGGAGCGCCTGCCCGCCAACGGCTTCGCCGCCTGCCGCGCCCGGGCCGAAGGGCTCGCCGAGGGCTATCTCGGCGGCGAGGCGTGCATGCGCGAGCTGGTCCGGCAGGCCCGGGAGCTGAGGCGCGAGGAGGCCTTCGCCCGCATCTATGCGGACCCCGCTCTCCAGGCCCGGCTCGAGGCGCTCGCCTCCCGCCTGGCCGCGTGCCAGGAGGCCGAAGCGGGCTGCTTCGAGGAGCAGGTGGGCCGTCTCGCCGCGGCCGAGGCCG
>JALOOS010000286.1 GCA_025454275.1 Desulfobacterales bacterium
GCAGGCCCTGCGGCTGGCCGCTCAGGAGGCGCGGGTCAAGGCCGAGACGATCGCCGCCGCCTTGAACCTTCAGCTCGGCGAGGTCCTCGATGTGCGCGAGGACGGAGCGCAGACATCCTATCCCGTCGAACGCCGGTTCGCCGCCCCGGCCGCCGCCGGGACGCCGATCCAGCCCGGCCAGGTCCAGGTGAGCGCGGCCGTGACGATCCGTTTCCGGCTGACCGACGCCAGGGGCGGCTCCTGAGAAACTCGCCTGCCCCGCCATGACCCTTGACCACCAGGAGAGAGGCCTCGCGCTCGACCTCGCCCTCACCGCCCGCTGCCCGCTTCGCTGCCGCTTCTGCACGGTGGAGAAGCGGCCGGGGGACGAACTGCCGGCGGAGGAGTGGCGCCGGGTGCTGGCCGCTTTTGCCGCCGTGCGGCGGATCCGCCGGATCAGCCTCGAGGGGGGAGAGCCGCTTCTCAGGCCCGACATCGCCCCCATCGCCGGGGCGGGCCTCGCCTGCGCCGATCGGGTCAAGATCGTCACCGGCGGCGGCGTCCCTTTCGAAACCCTGCCGGAGGGGCTTGCCCGGAACCCCCGCCTGACACTGGAGGTGAGTGTCGACGGCCCACGGGACCGCCATGATTATCTGCGGGATGCGAGCTTTGAGGCCGCATGGGCCTTCATCGACGCCGCCCGGGCGCAGGGGGCGAAGCTGCGGCTGCGATCGGTCCTCTCGACCTTCAATATCGGGGTTCTCGACGAGTGGCTCGACGCAGTGGACCGGCACCTCGCGCATCTCCCCTCCCCGGTCGGCTATCGGTTCGACACGCTGATCGCACCCGAAGCCCTGGAGCCGTTGGGCGGCCCCCACCGGCGACACCCGCTGCGCGGATACCCCAGCGCCGGCCGTGTCCCCCCTCCGGAGGAGGTCGTCGCCCTGTACGAGAGGCTGCGCACCCGCCGCTTTCGGCGCCTGCGCTTCGAGCAGACCGAACCCTTCCGGGGCTGCGGGGCCGGCCGCCTCCCGCTCGTCTCCTTCGATCCGGCCGGGCGCTTTTCCTTCTGCTGCGAGGCGCCGCGCAGTTTCGGCGCGATCCGGGAGGTTTCCGCCGCCGCCGTTCTCGCCATCCTCGACGCCCAGATGAGCGCCCTCCCCTGCCGGAGCTGCGCCCACTTCACGGCCGCGCGCTGCGACGGCTGCTGGACCGGCCAGAAATGCGGGATGGTGGGGGCCTGGAACCTGCCGGGGTGCCGCGCGTTGCTCGACGCCGCCGGCGGCCGGACCGGCGCAGGGGACAATCGCTGCCGGCCCGGTCACCCCGCCATACCGCCGAATGCGGGGCGACAGGTCGAATCGCATCCGGGGACGTGAACGGGTACGAGTACGTGAAAAACGGATAGGGATGGAGCGATGGACGCTTTCTGGAACTTTCCATACCCCTCGCAGCGGATGCCCGTACTGGCGCGAAACGCGGTGGCCACCTCTCAGCCGCTGGCCGCCCAGGCCGGGCTGCGGATGCTGCTTGCGGGCGGCAACGCGGTCGATGCCGCCCTCGCCGCCGCCGTCACCCTCACGGTGGTCGAGCCGACCGGCAACGGGATCGGCAGCGATGCCTTTGCCCTGGTCTGGGACGGGAGCAGGCTGCACGGACTGAACGGCTCCGGCCGGGCTCCCCACGCATTGCGCCGCGAGCGCTTTTCAGGCCTGACGGCGATGCCGCTTTCGGGCTGGGACACGGTCACGGTACCGGGTGCGGTGGACGCCTGGGTCCGTCTCTCCGAGCGCCTGGGGAAGCTCTCCTTCGCAGAGCTCTTCACCCCCGCGATCACCTACGCCGAGAAGGGATTCCCGGTCGCCCCCATCACCGCCGCCCGCTGGGGGCAGGCGGCGTCCCTTTTTGCCGGCTTTCCGGAGCTGCTGCGCACCTTCTTCCCCCACGGCCGCGCACCGAAGCCCGGAGAGATCTTCCGCTGCCCGGAGCAGGCCGCAACGCTCGCCGCCATCGCCGAGACCCGCGGGGAGAGCTTTTACCGCGGCGCCCTCGCGGAGCGGATCGCCGCCTGCGCCCAGGCCCAGGGCGGTGCGCTGACGCGCGCCGATCTGGACTCCCACCGCTCCGACTGGGTCGAACCGCTGTCGGCCGACTACCACGGCGTCCGCCTGCACGAAATCCCGCCGAACGGCCAGGGGATCGCCGCACTCATGGCCCTCGGGATCCTTCAGCATGCCGACATCCGCGCCTTTGCACCGGATTCGGCCGAAAGCCTCCACTTCCAGATCGAGGCCATGAAGTGCGCCTTCGCCGAGGTCTTCCTCCACGCCGCCGACATCGATCACATGCGGATCCCCCCGGCGGCGCTTTTGCAAGCGGACCGGCTCGCAGCCCATGCAGCCTCCATCCACCCGGGCCGGGCGGCCGCCGTCCCCGCCCGACCGCCCGCAGCAGGCGGGACCGTCTTTCTCGCCGCCGCCGATGCGGCGGGGATGATGGTCGCCTTCATCCAGTCGAACTACCTCGGCTTCGGCTCGGGAGTGGTGGTGCCCGGCACCGGGATCGCCCTGCAGAACCGCGGCGGCGGCTTCGTGCTCGACCCCGCCCACCCCAACTGCGTCGGCGGCGGCAAAAGGCCCTTTCACACCATCATCCCGGGGTTCGTCACCCGCAACGACCGGCCCCTGATGAGCTTCGGGGTCATGGGGGCCCACATGCAGCCCCAGGGCCACCTCCAGATGATGGTGCGGATTTTCGACTACGGGCAGAACCCGCAAAGCGCCTGCGACGCCCCGCGCTGGCATCTCTTCCCGGACGGGGCGGTCGCGCTCGAACCGGGGCTGCCGGAGGCGACCGTGACCGGGCTGAGAGAAAGAGGCCATCCGGTGCGCCTCGGCGAGCCCGCCTCGCTTTTCGGCGGCGGGCAGCTCATCCTCGCACTCGCGGAGGGCGGCTACCTCGCCGCCTCCGACCCGCGCAAGGATGGGGCGGCCGTGGGA
>JALOOS010000043.1 GCA_025454275.1 Desulfobacterales bacterium
GTCGGCCTGGTGCGGGTCTTCCCCTGAGGCGGGGCCGTCGCGGGCGGCCGCGGCGGCCCTACTCGGCAAACAGCCGGGCCCAGCGGCGGCGTTTGCGCTTCTTCCAGCCCTTTTGGTGGTAGAGGTGGCTCACGATGAGGGGCACCACGGTGGTGGCCTCGGCGTAGACCATCTGCTCGTAGGTCGTGTCCACCTTGCCCCAGGAGGCGGCCTCCTTGAGGGTCGAGCTCGAGCAGGCGCCGTCGCGCACGTCGGCCACCGTGATCTGCACGGCGTATCGGTGCATGGGCACCTCCCGGCCCAGGACCTCGGCGCAGATCACCGTGTCCTGGATGAAGTTCTTGGGCACCCCGCCGCCGATCATGAAAAGTCCGCTCGTCTTCGCCTCCATCTTGATGCGGGTCAGCTCGTAAAAATCAGCCACCGCGTCGATGCTCAGGCGGCGGTCGGGGCGCTCGGCCTGGTGCTTGACCAGCCCGAAACCCGCGCTGGAGTCCGTGAAGGCCGGGCAGAAGATCGGCACCTCGTGCCGGAAGGCGAGCTCCACCAGCGACTCTTTTTTCTTCGCCCGGGTCGTGAGGTAGCGGCCCATCTCGCGGATGAACTCCCGCGAGGAATAGGGCCGGGGCGCAAGGCCGTCGGCGATCCGCTTGATGGTCATGTCGCAGGCCTGGAGCTCTTCCTCATCGATGTAGGTGTCGTAGATCCGGTCGATGTAATGGCGGCGCAGCTCGCGGTCATCCACCGCCGGGCTTCCCTGGTAATGGCTGAAGCCCAGGGCCTCGAAGAAGTCCATGTCCACGATGGAGGCGCCGGTGGCCACGACCACATCCACCATGTTGTACTTTACCATGTCGGCGTAGACTTGCATGCAGCCCCCGGCGCTGGTGCTCCCGGCCAGGGTGAGGACGATCGTGCAGCCGGGGTCTTTCAGCATGCGCTCGAAGATCTCCGCCGCGGCTGCGGTGTCGCGCGAGCTGAAAGACATGCCGCGCATGGCCTTGATGATGGGGGTGGCGTTGAAGGATGTGACGTCGACGTGCCGGACGGGTGTTTTCAGAAAACGCTTTTTGGCCATGATCGGATTCCTTGTTGTGGGGGGATATGGGCTGAGAGGCGGCCGCCCCCGGGGTCAGCGCCCCGCAAAGCGGTAGCTCAAGAGCTTGTAGATGAGTTTGGCGGCCAGGAAGTCCGGTGCCTTGTTGTGGTCGCTGGGGCAGAGCTCGACGACATCGGCGCCCACCACCCGGCGTCGGCGGCAGACGTCCCGCAGCAGCCCGGTGATGTCGTACCAGGAAAGCCCTCCCGGTTCGGGTGTGCCCGTGGAGGGCATGAACGCCGGGTCGAACACGTCGAGATCGATCGTGACGTAGCAGTCGGGTCCGAGCCGGGCGATGACCGCCTCGACCCAGTCCGGCCGGCGGACGATCTCGTGGGCCCAGAAGACGTTTTGCGGCTCCATCCGGGTGCGTTCCCCGGCCTCCATGCTGCGGAGGCCGACCTGCACCACGGAGCAGGCCTCCTGCGCCCGGGCCATGACGCAGGCGTGGTTGAAGCGGCTGCCCTCGTATTCCTCGCGCAGGTCCGCATGGGCGTCGAGCTGCAGCACGCTCATCTGCGGAAAGCGGGCCGCGTGGGCCTGGATGGCGCCGATGCTGACCGAGTGCTCGCCGCCCAGGGTGAGAACGAATTTCCCCCGCTGCAGATACCCTTCCACCCGCTCACGCACCGCGGCCACCATGGCCTGCGGTGAGCCCTTCTCATCGACCGGCGCCGCGGTGAAGATGCCCCGCCGGTAGACCTCGCTCTCGGTCTCGATGTCGTAGAGCTCCATGTTGGCCGAGGCCGCGATGACGGCCTGCGGCCCCCGGTCGGCGCCCTTCAGCCAGGTCGACGTCTCATCGTAGGGGACCGGCAACACCACCGCCGCTGCAGATGCCTCATCTGCGAATTCGGGTGGAATCGCGCCGAAGAGGCTCATCCGGCGTTCAGGCTCACCCGCAGGATCGGGTAGTGGTAGTTGACGAAGCACAGGGCCGCGAGCGCCGTGCCGTATTTCTTGGTGGGCACGAAGCTCTCGGTGATGATGCGCCGATCCTTCAGGCGGAACTGCTCCGAATAGCCGTTGGTGTAGAGCTCCTCGATGCTGGCGTGCAGACGTCGTTCGATCTCCGTGACGCTGTGGTCGCCGTAGAGCTCGCACACCAGGCCGCCGTATTTGGCGCGCGTCTTTTTGTCGTAGAGCCATCCGTAAATGATCCCCGCCGTGGCGCGCTCACCCTTGTTCACGGTGCAGACGGAGAAGATCGACTCCATCACGGAGCCGTGAACAAGGCGCTGGGGGCGGGGGATTTCGTTGGCGATGGCCGGCAGGATGGAGGAGTATGTCATGATGTTGCACATCTCCACTCCCGCCGCCTTGAGGGCGAGATGGTAGGAACCTGCGTGCACGGTAAGATCGCTCTGGCCGGTCCCCTTGGTGACAAAGTAGTCGCGCGGGACGCGGTTGCCGATCACCAGCTCACCCAAACGGCCTTCCACGTGCAAGATATCTTCTTTTTCCACTCCCTGTGTTCCCTTTCGGTATCATAAAAAATCCTGTGCTTAGGTTCGCTCGAAGATCCCTCCCGGGCCGCCCGCCGGGCGCCGCGCGAGAAATCCGCCTCAGGCCGCATGAAAAGGACGCAGAAAAATAGCACCAAAAATTTTTTTTGCAATAGGTTTTTTAGCGTTTGATTTCAAATGGTTCATAACAAGCCGGATCCGCCCCGCCGTTGCCTCCTTTCCGTCCGTCACGGCAGCCCGGCCAGGTACTGGCAGGCCGGGGCGACCAGGATGGCGTGCTCCTCGTTCGCAATCCGCCGGTAGCCCGCGGCCGTTGCCACCAGATGAACCGCCGGCACCCTCAGCGCGTTCTGAACCTTGATCAGAGCCGCCGAGGGCTGAGGGTCATCGGCCCGGGCATCCAGCAGCAGCACCGGCCGTCCGTCGTCGGTGATGAGGAAATCGACCTCCTGCTGGTCCTTGGTCCGCACGAAGTTCAGACTGAAGCGTCCGTAGCCGAGCTCGTTCCAGCCGGCCACCGCGCGGCTGAGTTCGAGCGCCACCATGTTTTCGAAGCGTGCGGCCGGCTCCGCCACGCGCGGGGCGTCCCACAGGTAGATCTTCTGCCCTTCCCGGATCGCCCGGGGGATGCCGTGCGACCAGGGGGCGAGGCTCACCACCATGAAAAAACGCTGCAGCGCAAGCAGCCAGCTGCGGATCGTGTTGTACGCCACCTGGAGCCCCTGGGCCAGGGCCGGCACCGCGAGCAGCTGGCCGACCTGGGCCGGCAGCAGCTGATAGAGGGTTTCCAGTTCGGCCACCGCCTTGATCCCGGTCATGTCCCGGATGTCCTCCCGGATCAGCTGCCCGGCGTAGGCGCTCGACCAGCGCCGGTAGGAGGTCTTGCGCCCCGCGAGAAAGGGCTCCGGGAATCCGCTCTGCTCGGAGAGCGTCCGCCACAGCTCCGCGAGCTCGGAATGCCGCTCCATGCTGACCTGCAGCGGGCTGCCGAGGAACTCCTCCGGCCGGCGGTTCGCCCCGCCGAGCTCCGCCTGGGTGAAGGGCCAGAGGTGCAGGAGGTAGTAGCGGCCGGCGAGAGAGTCCCCGCGGCGCTGGGGTTGGTCCATCCGGCTGCTGCCCACGGCCAGGAACTGATAGTCGCCCTCGATCCGGTCGTAGGCCCCCTTGAGGTAGCGCCGCCACCCGCGGTGCCGGTTGATCTCGTCGAACACGACCAGCGGCGGGGATTCGTCCGTGCGCTCGGTCTCTTCAAAGAACCCGGGGTTTCGGATCAGGCGGGCCCGGTCCTCCGGCAGTTCCCAGTTGAGATAGACCCGGTTCGCATACCCCGCGGCGAGCATCTCCGCCAATGTCGTCTTGCCGACCCGCCGGGCCCCTGCCATGAGAACGATGCGCTTTTCCCGGGTCAGCTCGCGCCAGATATGTCGGTACAGGGGCCGGTCACGCATGCAGGCAATATTTCACATGAATGAAATATAGTCAAGTCTAAATTTCATTAAGCTAAAAATAAAACAGATTCTGCGGACCCACCCGGGAAGGGGGAGTTTTTTGAGAACCGGAACAATGTGGTTGTGAAAAAACGAGCGTTTGCTTATGCTGCCGGCAGTTTCCCGGTGAGGATGGCGGTGACGGAACCGGTGGATCCCGCTCGACATCTACGGCAGGTGAGAACGTACTACGACCGCAACACCCGGCGCTTTCTGCGCTGGGGCGCGGACCAAGGCACGCGCCACCTCCACGCCGCCCTCTGGCCCCCCGGGGTCGCATCCCTGAGAGAGGCCATGCACCATGCGAGCGAGCGGGTGGCGCAGGAGATCGAGCGCTCCCCCATCCGCGTCGAGCGGGTGCTCGATCTGGGCTGCGGGGTGGGGGGCAGCCTCTTCTACCTCGGCCGCCGGCTTCCCCGTCTGCGCGCGCTGACCGGGATCAGCCTGAGCCCGGTTCAGATCGCACATGCGTGCCGGCTTGTCCCCGCCGGGGAAAAGCACCGGTTCCGCTTCGTGGAGGGATCTTTTCTGGACCTTTCCGGAGAACGGTTCGCGGCCGATTTCGCCTATGCGATCGAAGCCTTCACGCACGGCCCGGACCCCGAGCGGTTCTTCGCCGTTCTGGCGGCGCGGCTGCCGCCCGGCGGCCGGCTGGTCATCATCGACGACTGCCTCACGCAGGCGGCCGAGGCCGGCGGGATTTCCTGCCGGCAGCGGCGGTGGCTGGACACCTACCGTCGGAACTGGCTCCTGCCGGGGTTGCGCAGCGCCTCCACCCTTGAGTCCCTTGCGTCCGAAAAAGGCTTTGTCCTCCTCCGGGACGAAGACCTGACCCCGTACCTGCGCCTCGGCCGTCCGCGGGACCGGGTGATTTCACTGTTCGTGCGATGGGCCGGCCCGCTGATGGAGCGCGGCATCTACCTGAAGTCCCTGGTCGGCGGAGATGCCAAACAGAAATGCTACGCGCAGGGGGTGGTCCGGTACCGGCTCCTCGTCTTCGAAACCCGCGCCCACCCGGCAGGCACATGATGGATCTCAGGACCCGCCTCGGCCTGCTGCGCTCCAGCCTGATTTATGTATGGCGGCCGCTCCAGCGGGCGCGGGTTGTCCGCTTCTACCGCCGGTTCGTGCCGCCGGGGGCGCTCTGCTTCGACGTCGGCGCGCACCTCGGAAGCCGCACCCGGGCCTTTCTTGCGCTCGGCGCGCGCGTCCTCGCGGTGGAGCCCCAGCCCGCGTGCGCCGCCTATCTTCGAAAACGGTGGGGGCGCCATCCGCGGTTCGCGCTGGTCGCCCAGGCTGTTGGGGCGGAGCCGGGAGCCGCGCGGCTTTTCGTAAACCGTTTGAACCCCGCAATCAGCTCCCTGGCGCCGGCAGCCTGGCGCGCGGCCATGGCGGATGCAGCGGCAGGGCCCGAGCGGTGGGACCGTGAGGTGGCGGTGGCGGTGACGACGTTGGACCGGCTGATCGCAGCGTTCGGCCTCCCCTCGTTCTGCAAGATCGATGTCGAGGGGTTCGAGGTGGAGGTCCTCGCCGGTCTCTCTCGTCCGCTGCCGGCCCTCTCCTTCGAATTCATCAGCTTTGAATCGGACCGGGCCAAGGCCTGCCTCCGCCGTCTGGCCGCACTCGGCGGCTACCGTTTCAACTGGGCCTTCCGGGAGAAGCTTCGGCTCGAACATTCGACATGGGTCGAGGCCGCGGCGGTCGCGCGGATGCTGGACACCCTGGGGTCCCGGGTCCTCTCCGGCGATGTTTATGCCCGTTTGCCGGTGAAATAGGAGGCCCCGGATCGACATCAGCTCGGCGTCGACCGGAATGCGGTCGGGGTCTTGAGCGTTGGCCATCTTCAGATCGGTTGTTCCCATTTCTAAATGAACTCCAGCTTCTCGCCGGCCGCAAACGGCTGCACTTTATCGCCGAAGGCCTCCCGCAGGGCCATCAGCGCCTTCCACCCCGTGCAGTGGTTGAGGCGGAAGCTTTCGATCGATGGAAACTCCGTGCGCAGGGCCTCGATGGTGGCCGTGATCTGGGCGTTCCCGGCCGGCTGGAGGTGGCTTCCGCCGAGGACGGCGACGATGGGGCGGGGGGAGATTCGCCGCACCCGGCGCAGGGTGTTGATCAGGCCGGAATGGCAGCAGCCGAGGACCGCCGCGAGGCCCTTCCCGGTCTCCAGTACAAGCGACTGGTCGTCATGAAGGGGATCGGGTTCGACTCTCCCGCCCGCCTCGCGCAGGAGCTTGGGATCCACGGTTTCGAACCCGCTCTCGCGCGGGATGACGCCGGTCACCGTGATGTACCGCCCGATGGGGGTGGGCTCATCGCGCAGCGTGAGGCGGGTCCGGAGGGCCAGCTCCTCGCGGGGGAGCGGCATACCGATCGGCTTGGGCGGCGCGTGCCGGGCGCTCAGTTTCGTTTCGAAGACCGCGGAGGCCGCGATCAGGACGGGCCGCTCCATCCGGGCCAGAACGTGGGGCAGGCCGCCGGTGTGGTCGTAGTGGCCGTGGCTCAAGACGAGGTGGGTCGCCTGCTCCAGCCGGATCCCGGCCGCCTCCAGGTTGTGGGCGAGGAGCTGCGGGGTCTGCCCGGTGTCGAAGAGCACCGCCGCATCCGGGGTCTGGATGAAAAACGCCAGCCCGTGCTCCCCCCGGAAGGAGGAGCCGAAGGCCACCTCGTTGGCGACGACGCAGGTCACGGAAATCATTTCGGCTCCTTGCGGAGCGGCCGGCGCCGGCCGCCTACTTGATCCTGCGGGGGTCGAAGGCGTCGCGCAGCCCGTCCCCGATGTAGTTGATGCTCAAAACGGTCAAAAAGATCATGAACCCGGGGACGATCGCGGTCCACGGGGCGGCGAAGATCTGGTCCAGCGCGTTCTTCAGCATGTTGCCCCAGGTGGCGGTGGGCGGCTGGATGCCGAGCCCGAGGAAGCTCAACCCCGATTCGGAGATGATGGCATCCGCCACCCCGAGGCTTGCCGCCACGATGATGGGGCCCAAGGCGTTCGGCAGGATGTGGCGGATCATGATTCGCGGGGTGCCGGCGCCCAGGACCCGGGCCGACTCGACGTACTCCAGGTTCTTGACCTCCAGGAAGGAGCCGCGCACGAGCCGGGCGACGTCCATCCACCCCAGGATGCCGATCACGAAAACGACCCGCGCGACGGGCATCTTGTATAGGGTGTCGAAGACGAGCACGACGAGGGGGTTGTCGCTGAAGGGCGGGCGCATGAAGATGATCGCGAAGAGGATCAGGACGAAGATCCGCGGAAAGGCGAGGGCGAAGTCGGTAAAGCGCATGAGCAGATTGTCCACCACCCCGCCGAAGTAGCCGGCCACCGCTCCCACCAGGGTCCCCAGGGTGACCGCGACCAGCATGGCGAAGACCCCCACGATCAGAGACACCCGGCCGCCGTGAAGGGTGCGGGTCAGCATGTCCCGGCCGAGTTCGTCGGTGCCGAGCGGGTGGGCGAGGCTCGGCGGGGAGAGCATGTTCGAGAGGTCGGGGGTTTCCGGGTCGTAGGGCGAGATCCGGTCCACGAACACCACGGCCAGCACGATCAGGGCCATCATCCCCATGCCGAAGACCGCCATCTTGTGGCGCAGAAACTGCCGCAGGGTGAGGTACCAGAGCTTATTTCTGTGCTTCTCGTGAAAGCGCCCTCCGGCCATCGGAGCCTTCCTCACGAGTAGGTGATCCGCGGGTCGAGGATGGCGTAGACCACGTCCGCCAGCAGGTTCGACACCACCACCAGAAAGGCGATGGCGGCGACGATGCCCATGACCACGGAGTAGTCGAAGCGGGTGGCGGCGTCGACGAAGAGCCGACCCATCCCCGGCCAGGAGTAGATGGTTTCGGTGAAAAGGGCGCCCGCAAAGAGGACGGGAAGATCGATCGCGACGACGGTGACGAGCGGGATGGCGGCGTTTCTGAACGCGTGCTTGTAGATGATCACCCGCTCGCTCAGCCCCTTGGCCGCTGCGGTGCGGATGTAGTCCAGGTGGATCACCTCGAGCATGCTCGTCCGCAGGAAGCGCACATACTTCGCCGCGATCAGGGTCGACAGGCTCAGAACCGGCAGGCAAAGGTGCCGCAGGCTGTCGATCAGGGAAAACTCCTTCCCCAGGGTGTGCATGCCGCCGCTCGGCAGCCAGCGCAGCCAGATGCTGAAGACGATGATCAGGAGCAGTCCGGAATAGAAGACCGGCATGGAGCGGCCGATGTAGGTGAGGGTGGTCGTGATGTGGTCGAACACCGAGTACTGCCGGGTGGCCGAGATGATCCCCGCCGGGATGGCGATGAGCAGGGCCGCAATCAGCGAGATCCCGGTCAGGAGAAGGGTGTTGGGCAGCCGGTCCCGGATCTCGATCAGCACCGGCCGCTTGGTGGTGAAGGAGTAGCCCCAGTCCCCCTGCACGAAATTCGTGAGCCAGGCCAGGTATTGGACATGGATCGGCCGGTCGAGCCCCATCTCGTGGCGCAGCCGCTCGATGTCCTTCTGGCTGATTTCGGGGTTGTTCTCGTAGGCCGCGAGCGGCCCGCCGGGCAAAAGCTGCATCAGGGCGAAGGTGGCGAAGGTGATGATCAGCAGCACCGGGATCAGCGAGAGCAGCCGCCGCAGGATGAAGGTGTATTTCATGTCCACCCCGTGAGGGGACGGGCGGCACGCGGTCCGGAGCGCGCCGCCCGTTTCATGACGCGCAGGTGTCTGCTACTTCTTGTCCCAATCGGCGACATTCCAGGTCTCGACGGCGTCGATGATGCCGTTGCCGTTGGGGATCCAGCCCGTCACGTTGCTGCGGAAGCCGTGCACGGTCAGCCGCTGATAGAGATAGATGTGCGGCACGATCTCGTAGATCCGCTGCTGGGCCGCCCGGTAAGCGCCGACCCGATCGGCCATGCGGATGGAGCTGCCGCCGGCGTCGATCGCCTTGTCCAGCGCGGCGTCGCGGTGGCGGGTGTAGTTGTAGCCGCTGCCGCCGTTGGCCTCGGTCGGGATGTTCTTGGAGTGGAAATACCCCTCGAACTGCTGGTGCGGGTCGATGCCCGGGGGCGTCGTTGGCCCACGAGCCGAAGAGGACCGCCGAAGGGACGTTCTCGATGTAGAACTCGACCCCGATCTTCTTCATCTGATCGACGAGCACCTGCTGCACCATCTCGCGCAGCTTGTTGCCGGTGGTGGTGGTGATCTTGAGGCGCAGCCGCTTGCCCTCCTTCTGGCGGATTCCGTCGGGTCCCGCCTTCCAGCCGGCCTCGTCCAGGAGCTTTTGGGCCTTGGCCGGGTCGTAGGCCACCGGCGTGATGTCGGGGTTGGAGGCCCAGCCATGGGGGATCTCGGTGGTGCCGGCCTTGGCCTTGCCGAAGAGCAGCTTGTCGACGATGGCCTTGCGGTCGATGCCGCAGTCAAGCGCCTGGCGCACTTTCAGGTCCCCCAGGATCGGGTGGGGGTAGTCGGGGTTCCCGTTGTTGGGGGGGGTCGGCGTGCTGTGGTTCAGGATCAGCCGCTCGGAGGTGAGCGAGTTGGAGAGGCAGAGCGCCAGCGCCGGGTTGTTTTCCATCATCGGGATCTGCGCCTCGATCAGGTCCCAGACCCCGTCGATGTCGCCGGCCTGGAGCTGGGCGATGCCGACCTCGCGGCTGGGGATGATCTTGAAGAAGAGCTTGTCGATCTTGACCTTGGCGGCGTCCCGGTAGTGAGGGTTTTTCACCATGGCGATGTAGTTGCCCGAGGCCCACTCGCTCACCATGAAAGGGCCTGTGCCCACCGGCATGCGGTTGTAAGGGGCGTCGTTGATGTTCTCGAGCTTGCCCAGGATGTGTTTGGGCAGGACCGGGGCGAAGCGGGTCAGGAAGGGTGCGTAAAACTCCTTGTATTTGACGATCGCAGTGTGCGCATCGGGGGTCTCGATCGATTCGATCAGATCATAGCCGGAGCGGCTCTTGACCAGGTTCTTGGGGTTGACGACGGCCTCCCAGGTGAACTTGACGTCGGTCGAGGTGAAGGGCGCCCCGTCGCTCCACTTCACCCCCTTGCGCAGCTTGTAGGTGATGGTGAGCCCGTCCTTGGAGACCCCGCCGTTTTCGACCGTGGGCACCTCGGCGGCGAGGACCGGGAAATACTCCCCCTTTTCGTTGACGTCGATCAGGTATTCGGCAAACGGCTTGTGGACGTAGGTGATGACGGTTTGAACCCCGATGTAGGTGTTGAGGGTCTCCGGCTCCTGGTAGACGCCGAGGGTCACGACCTTCTCGGCGGCGGCCGGGGTGAGGCTGAAGACGACGAGGGTGAAGAGCAGCAGGGCACATGCCTTCCGGATCATGACTGCACCTCCTGGGCCGCGGGGGCCGTGGTTGGGGTTGATGAGGGGCCGCGCAGCACCCTTTCCGCCGGCTCCTCCCGCAGAGGTAAAAAACAATCGGGACGGGGACGGCCGAGCGGGGATGTTCGAACGTCATCACGTGCACGCAGCAGCCCGTTCAAAGCAGAATTCTGCAACCGAGTCAAGAGCCGCTCACTTCAAGCGAAGGCGCGAGGGGCGGCAACTTGACAGGCTTCGCAAATAACGGTAGTCGGCGTATGGTTCACGGCAGGTCATGTTTCGTCGTCCCCCGGTCAAGAGGAGACACCGTTGGACAGCGCCCTCGCCCCCTTGCTGGATGTGCAAGGCCTCAAGACCCATTTCTTCTCGGATGACGGGGTGTCGCCGGCCGTCGACGGGGTCGATTTCCACGTGTACCGCGGCGAGACCCTGGGGTTGGTGGGCGAGTCCGGCTGCGGCAAGAGCGTCACCGCCCTCTCCATCCTGCGGCTGATCCCGGACCCTCCGGGACGGATCGTCTCCGGCCGGATCCTCTTCGAGAACCGCAACCTGCTCGATCTCGCCCCGGAGGAGATGCGCCGCATCCGCGGCAACCGGATCTCCATGATCTTTCAGGAGCCGATGACGTCGCTGAACCCCGTCTACACCATCGGCGACCAGATCTCCGAGGCGCTCATCCTGCACCAGCACCATTCCCCCCGCGCGGCGCTCACGCGCGCCACGGAGATGTTGAAACGGGTGGGCATCCCTGCCCCGGAGCGCCGGGTGAACGAATACCCGCATCAGCTCTCCGGAGGCATGCGCCAGCGGGCCATGATCGCCATGGCGCTCTCCTGCAACCCGGCCCTCCTCATCGCCGACGAGCCCACCACCGCCCTGGATGTGACCATCCAGGCCCAGATCCTGGACCTGATGGGGGCGCTCAAGGCCGAGCTGGACACGGCCATCATCCTGATCACCCACGACCTGGGGGTCATCGCCGAGACGGCCGCGCGGGTGGTGGTGATGTATGCCGGCAAGGTGGTGGAGGAGGCGAGCGCGGTCGGGATCTTCGAAACCCCGCTCCATCCCTACACCGCCGGGCTGCTCGCCTCGATCCCCCGGATCGATCAGCGCCAAGCGCGCAAACAGCGCCTCACGGAGATCAAAGGGGTGGTGCCGATCCCCTCGCGGCTTCCGGCCGGGTGCGCCTTTCACCCGCGCTGCCCGCGGGTGATGGCGATCTGTTCGCGGCAGGCGCCCGAGTTGAAGCGCACGGCCGACGGGCATCGCGTGCGCTGCTGGCTGCACGCCTGAAGCCGATGGCCGGCGGGCCGGGCGGGGTTGTTTTTTTGGCGAACGGCTTCCGGCCGCCATGACATCGCGGCAGGAAGAGGCATCTATTTAGTATCCATCCGGAAATGGTGGATTGCGGCTCAGGTCAAGGCCGCAGTGATGCCGCAACCGCAGGCGTAGTGGTTCTACGCCGAGGATTGCGGCGAGCGAGAACGCAGGCCTGGGCCGCAGGACGCCGTTTCCGGATGGACAGTATCTAGAACCAGACCGCCTCTTGGGGAGGCGCATGAGGCAGGCCAGGGCATGGCAGAGCGGCTGCTCGAAGTGCATCAGCTGAAGAAGTATTTCGCCGTCAAGGGCGGATTCCTCCAGCGGGCCGTCGGATACGTACACGCGGTGGACGGGGTGAGTTTTCACCTTGAAGAGGGGGAGACCATCGGCCTCGTGGGGGAGAGCGGGTGCGGCAAATCGACGACCGGCCGGCTGATCCTGCGCCTGATTCCGCCCACCAGCGGCACGATCCGCTTCAACGGGGAGGAGCTCTGCCGGCTGGACCGGCGGCGGATGAAGGCCGTCCGCCGGGACATGCAGCTCATCTTCCAGGACCCCTTTGCCTCCTTGAACCCCCGGCTCACCGTGGGCGGGATCGTGGGCGAGGCGTTCCGGATCCACGGGGTCGCCTCGGGCGCCGAGATCGAGGAGCGGACGGCGGCGCTGTTGAAGCGGGTGGGCCTGCACGCCGAGCACCTGCGGCGCTACCCGCACGAGTTCAGCGGCGGCCAGCGCCAGCGGATCGGGATCGCACGCGCCCTGGCCCTGAATCCCAAGCTGATCATCGCCGACGAGCCGGTCTCCGCGCTCGATGTCTCCATCCAGGCCCAGGTGATCAACCTGCTTCAGGACCTGAAGGGCGAATTCCGGCTCTCCTACATCATCATCGCCCACGATCTCAGCGTCGTTGAATACATGAGCGACCGGGTGGCGGTGATGTACCTGGGCAAAATCGTGGAGATGGCCCCCGGGGCGGAGCTTTACGGGCGCCCGCTGCACCCTTACACCGAGGCGCTGTTATCGGCCATCCCCATCCCGGACCCGCGCCATGAAAAAAAGCGCCGGATCCTGCAGGGGGACGTCCCCAGCCCCATCAACCCGCCCTCCGGGTGCCGGTTGCCGACATCGGCGGCGGGCATTACGTGGCCTGCCCGGTGCGGGCCGGCGGGCGTTTCCTGGAAGAGCCTCAGGCGGCATCCGTCTGAGGGCCGAAGAGGTCGCTATGCCGTTCGAGTTTGCCTCGCGCTATGATCTTTTTTTGAGAGACCTTGAGACCATCGTCAACCTGGACAGCGGCAGCGGCCATGCGCCGGGACTTGCGGCCGTGGCCGGCTTTTTCCAGCAGCGCTTCGAGCGCCTCGGCTGGCACACCCGCCGGATCGAGTTCGACGCCGGGGCGGTCCCCTGCCTCGAGGTCGTCAACCGCCGGGGGCTGGGGACGGACGCCCGCCTTGATTTCCTCTTCCTCGGCCACATGGACACGGTGTTTCCGCAAGGGACGGCGGCACGGCGGCCCTTCTCCGTGCGCGACGGCCGGGCCTGGGGGCCGGGGGTCTGCGACATGAAGGGCGGGCTCGTCACCATGCTGCACGCGGCCGAGGCGGCCGAGCAGGCGGGGAAGGAGGTGGGGTCCCAGGGCTCGCGCCCCTGGTTCGAGGCTCTGGCGGCGCGCAGCCGGCGGGTGCTGGTCTTCGAGCCCTGCCGTGCCACGGGCCACCGGGTGCTGCAGCGCAAGGGGGTGGCCGACTACGAGATCCGCTGCCTCGGCCGCGCGGCCCATGCCGGGGTCGAGCCCGAGAAAGGGGCCAACGCCGTGTTGGAGTTGGCCCGCCAGGTCCTCGCGGCGAGCGGGTTCGCCCGGACGGCGGAGGGCACCTCCGTCAGCGTGACCACCATTTCCGGGGGTACGGCCGGCAACGTGATCCCGGATTTCGCCCGGGC
>JALOOS010000287.1 GCA_025454275.1 Desulfobacterales bacterium
CTTGCCGACCCGGCCTCCGCACATGATCAGCAGGTCGCCCGGCGAGGTCCGCTTCTGGTCGGCCGGCTCGCCGCCGACGCGCGCCGGCATCACACCGACGGCCGTCACGAAGACCAGGCATTTGCCCATGTACCCGGGGTGAAAAACCACCTGCCCGAAGGTCGTCGGGATGCCGCTCTTGTTGCCGCCGTCTCGAACGCCCTCGATCACGCCGTCCAGGAGCCGGCGCGGATGCAGCCTCGGCTTCAGGGGCCCGGCGTAATCCCGCGGACCTACGCAGAACCCGTAGCTGCCCATGACGAGCCGGGAGCCTTTGCCGGTGCCCAGGGGATCGCGGTAGACGCCGACGATCCCGGTGATGGCGCCGCCGTAGGCCTCCATGTTGGACGGCGAATTATGGGTCTCGCCGGTGATGACGTAGTAGTTGTCGTCGTCCAGCCGCCCCACGCCCGCGTTGTCCCACAGCACCGAAACCACCCAGGGCCGCTTGGCCGCCAGTTCCAGCGTCGGGGCTTCGATGCAGGTCTCGAAGAGATTGTCCACGAGCTCCTGACGGCCGCCGCCCGCCTCGCGATAGCGAAACAGGCCGCGGAAGGTGTTGTGGTTGCAATGATCGCTGCGCGCCTGGGAGATGTATTCGATTTCGACGTCCGTCGGGTCGGCCAGCCCCACCGCCGCGCGCGCGGCCCGCACCCGCGGGTCGCAGAAATAGGCGCGGATGACGGGGATGTCGTTGGGGTTGAGCGCCAGATGACGCTCGTCGCTGATCCGCCGCAGCGCGGCGTCGCTGTCAACGGGAACGATCGTCACGGTGGGCGAGTGATCCAGGCGCACCTTGGGGATGATGACGCCGATCCCCTCTTCCGGGTTCCATTCCGGCTGCGACCAGATCCGCCACTGTTGGATGATGTCGTTGGCCAGCAGCTCGCGGGCGATCGTTTCGACGGCGCTGCGGCTCAGGCGAGATCCGCTGAAGCAGTACCGCCTGGAGGTGTAGACCGCCTCTCCCGGCTGCAGACGCATGCCGAGGAGGTCCTCGATGGCTTCCACGGCCGTGGCGCCGGGGTTGTCTCGCACTCCGGGCCGGTATCCGACCCATACGATCCAGTCCGCGCTCACGGGCAGGGGCGTGTAGGCGGAAACCTGGGTGACCGGGTTGGTGAAAATGTCCTGCCGGATGCGTTCAAGCTGCGCCGGGCCGAGGTCAACGTCCAGTGTCAGCACGTTGACGATGCGAACCCGGTCGATTTCGAAACCGAAATAGGCCCGGGCCTTCTTGCGGAGGCCCTCGCCTTCGGCGTCGATCAAGTGGTCCCTGAGCGCAATTTCCAGTCGGGCGGCCATGGCAACCATCCCACGAGTTGAGGTAATCAGGAGCTGAAAAACAGCCGTACGATGTCGTTATAGAACACCAGGATCATCAGCATGATCAGGATGACCATCCCGACCTGCTGGGCGATCTCGCGGACCTTCAAATTCACCGGCCGGCCCTTGACGGCCTCGATCAGGAAAAAGAGCAGGTGGCCACCGTCCAGCACCGGGATCGGCAGCAGGTTGATGACCGCCAGGTTGACGCTGATGACGGCGATGAACTGGAACAAGCTGCTGATGCCGGCCTTGGCCTGGTCTCCGGCCATCTGGGCGATCATGATGGGCCCGCCGACGGTGTCGATGGAGATGCCGCCGGTCAGCAGCTTGGCCACGATGACGACCATCAATTCGACGATCGCATACGTCTGGCGGAAACTTTCGGTCACCGCCTCGAACAGCGTCAGCTCCTTCGAATAGGTTTCGCCCGCCGTCCCGATCCCGATCACGTACCGCCGGATGTTCTCCCCCAGCAGGTTCTTGGAGGCGATCATCTCGGGCGTCACCGACAGGACGACGGCCTCCTCCGGTCGCCGTACGCTGATCTCAAGGGGCTGCCCGTTGCTGCGGCCGATCCGCTCCGCCATTTCTTCCCATGTTTCCACCGGTTCGCCGTTGATGGCGGTGATGAGATCCCCCTTTTTAAATCCCGCCGAGAAGGCGGGCGAGCCCTCTTTCACCGATCCGACCGCCGGTTTCAGAATCAGTACCCCCGTGGCCCACGAGATGACGAAGAAAATCAGTACGGCCAGCAGCACATTGAAGAACGGCCCCGCGAAAACGATCAGGAAGCGCTTCCAAACGCTCTTGTGGGTGAAGGAGATCGGAACCAGGTTGGGATCCAGTTCTTCGTCCGGCTCTTCTCCCACCATTTTCACATAGCCCCCCAAAGGCACGAGGGAGAGGCGGTAGTCGGTGAGTCCGATTTTTTTCCCGACCAGCCGCGGCCCGAAACCGAGGGAGAACTTCTCCACCCCCACCCCGAAGAGGCGCGCGATCAGAAAATGCCCGAACTCGTGAAAGAAGATCAAAATGCCCAGCACGACCAGAAACGCGAACAAACTGTGTGTCATAGCTCCGCAGCCACTTCCTTTCTTCGGCTCATCTGAGACCTGCCGTCACCAGTTCGGCGGCCGCCACCCGCGCCCGCCGATCGGCCTCCAGTATGTCCTCGAGCGCTGGATCCGCCACCGGGTCGTGTGCGTCCATCGTCCGCTGCACGATCCGCGGAATGGCCGTGAACGCGACCCGTTCCTCCAGGAACGCATGCACCGCCACTTCGTTGGCGGCGTTGAGCACGGCCGGCAGGGTGCCCCCCCGCCGACACGCCTCGAACGCCAGCCCGAGACAGGGAAACTTCTCCAGATCCGGTTCCGCGAAACTCATCTGCATGCCGCTTGAAAACGCCGGCAACGGCTGCTCCAGGGTCAAGCGCTCGGGATAGGACAGGGCGTAGGCGATGGCCGTCTTCATGTCCGGAACGCCCATCTGCGCGATAACCGAACCGTCCCTGAAAGCCACCATGGAGTGAATGATGCTCTGGGGGTGCACCACCACGCGGATCATCTCCTGCGGAACCCCGAAGAGCCATTTGGCTTCGATC
>JALOOS010000288.1 GCA_025454275.1 Desulfobacterales bacterium
CTACGATTTCGCGATCGTCTCCCTCTTTGCCAACGTGCCGGCTCTCGAGCGTTACCAGAAACACCCGGACCACCTGCCGGTGGCCGCGAAGATCAAGGCCATGTGCGCGCACCTGGCCGCCGTCGATTTTTACGGCACGGACGCCTCTGCCGCCGACGCCGACAGCCACGGGTGGGAGCGGGACCCCTTCGAGATGCTCAAGCGGTGAAACGGCCGCTGTCATACCCGGCCCTCGTCCTGCTGGCCTGGCTCCTGTCGGCCCCGGCGGGGTGTTTCAGCGAGCCCGGAGCGGGCGCGGGTGAGACGATCGAGTGGGTGGCCGGCCATGCCGAGGGACTGCGGCTCGCCCGCGAAACCGGCCGGCCGGCCCTGCTGTTCTTCACGGCCGACTGGTGCGGGCCCTGTGTGGAGATGAAGAAGCACATCTGGTCGGAGCGGCGGGTCGTGGACGCCTCCCGGAAGCTCGTCGCCATTTACCTGGATGTGGACAAGGAGCCCGCAATCCTCGCCGAATACAAGATACGGGGAATTCCGGCCGTCGTATTCCTCTCGCCTCAGGGTGAACGGGTCGGCCTCTTTTCCGGTGAGCGCAGCGCCGCCAACATGGCCCGGCAGATGGATTCCCTCGCCGCCAAATTTCAAAGATAGACCTCGGCCGCCATGGATGCACTGGATGCCATAGACCTCAAGGCCACCATCGCCGCCTCGGTGGCCGATACCTTCAGCACGATGCTCTCCCTGGAGATCGCGCCGGCCGCGGCCGAGCCCCCTGCCGGCAGCGGGGTCCAGCGCATGGTGGGCACCCTCAATTTCGCCGGGCAGGTCACCGGCATCTTCAACCTCCAGGTGACGCTCGATTTGGGACGGGTGATGGCGGCGGCGCTGCTCGGAACCGAGGCATCGGAGGTCGACCCCTACAGCGATGTCCGCGACCTGGTCGCGGAAATCACCAACATCGTCGGCGGCAACCTCAAATCGGCCTTGAACGATGCCGGCCACGCCTGCATCCTCTCCACCCCCTCGATCGCCTACGGCACCGATTTCACCATCCGCTCCCTGAGCATGGATCGCTTCGAGCGCTACGCGTTCCAACACGCCGCTCACCACCTGGTGGTCGAAGTCGGCCTGAAATCGGCAGCGGGTGCCGAGGGCGGGATCGATCTCGGCGGCGGGGAGAGGACCGGTCGCCTGCTCGAGGTCGACCTCGAAAAGCTTGACGCCCTCGACTATCAGGCCCGGCTCTCCGCTGCGGCGATCGATGTCTTCCAGACGATGCTCTCACTCCCCCTCACGCCCGCCGGCACGGTGTCGGCAGCCGGCCTCAAGGGCGAGCGGGGGGTCGCATCGGTCTGCTTTGCCGGGGACGCCACCGGGATCGTGAGCATCCACGTGCCGGCGGACCTGGCCCGGATCATGGCGGCCGCCATGCTGGGCATGGAACCGGCCGCGATCGAAGGGGAGGAGGAGATCCGGGACTTCATGGGAGAGCTCGGCAACATCATCGGCGGCAACCTCAAGTCCGCTCTCACCGATACCGGACTGCGCTGCGCGCTCTCAACCCCCGCCTACACCACCGGCTCGGATTTCACGATCGAGTCCCTCAATCTCGAGCGCTACGAACGCTACGCCTTCACCTGCCAGGGCCGGACGCTCTTCATCGAAATGGGCATCAAGATCTCCGATCTCGTCAAGACCCCGCCCCGGACCGGGAAGGAGATCCATTACCAGGTGACGGAGACCGGGGCCGAGGCCGGCGCCGCCGTCCTTCCCCCGACAGAGGAGATTGAACGATCGGCTCCGCCTTCGACCGAGCCGCACCCGCCTTCGCCGCAGGAGGCGCCGCACCCCCGCCCCTCGCCCGCATCACCGGCACCGGCTGCAGGCGATAGGTCCGAGCCGGCTTCAGCCACGCTCGAGGAACTCGGCCTCGAGATCCTGCTCGATATCCCCATGGAGCTTACGGTCGAGCTCGGCCGCACGAAGCTGCCGATCCGTGAGCTCTTGAAGCTCAGCCCGGGTTCGGCGGTCAAACTCGCCAAGTTCGAAGGGGAGCCGGTCGACATCCTTGCCAACGATGTGCTGATCGCCCGCGGCGAGGTGGTGGTCCGCAAGGAAAAATACGGGATCCGGATCACGGAGATCACAAGCCGGCTGGAGCGGCTGAAGGGGCTGAGCTAAGCGCTCTTCACACGCGCGACCGCCTGCTGCCACCGGCGGTAGAGATGCTCGCGCCGCCCGGGGTCCATTTCCGGTAAAAATATCTTCTCCGAAGACCTCAGGGCGATGATCTCCTCCGCTGTTTTCCAGAAGCCGGTGGCGAGCCCGGCCAGGAAGGCCGCCCCCATGGCGGTCGACTCCAGGTACCGGGAGCGGTTGATCGCACAGTCGAGAATGTCCGCCTGAAACTGCATCAGGAAATCGTTGCGGCAGGCCCCTCCGTCCACCCGCAGTTCGCTGAATGACATGCCGGTATCGGCGCTGACGGCCCCGGCCAGATCGCGGGTCTGGTAGGCGATGCTCTCGAGCGCCGCGCGCACGATATGGGCCCGGCCGGTGCCGCGGGTGATCCCCAGGAGCCCGCCGCGGGCATGCATGTCCCAATGCGGGGCCCCCAGGCCGGCGAAGGCCGGCACCATCACCACCCCCTCGCAGTCGGGGATGCTCTCGGCCAGCGCCTGGGTCTCCGCCGCGGTGCGGATCAGGCCCAGCCCGTCCCGCAGCCATTGCACCACCGCCCCGGCGATGAAGACCGACCCCTCCAGGGCGTAGCAGGGCCGCCCCCGGGAATCGCAGGCCAGGGTGAGGAGCAGCCCGGGCCCCGGGTCGAGCCGGCGGCGGCCGGCGTTGATCAGGAGAAAACAGCCGGTGCCGTAAGTGTTCTTGGCCTGGCCGGCATCGAAGCAGGCCTGCCCGAAGAGGGCCGCCTGCTGGTCCCCGGCGATGCCGGCGATCGGAATCTCGGCGCCAGTCCCGCCACGCGCGCCGAGGCGCCCACCTCCGGCAGGAGGGCCGCCGGGATCTTCAGGATGTCCAGCAGGTCGGGATCCCAGGCGCGCTCATGGATGTCGAAGAGAAGGGTGCGCGCGGCATTCGTGTAGTCGGTCGTGTGGCGGCGGCCGCCGGTCAACCGGGCGACCAGCCAGCTGTCGATGGTCCCGAAGGCCAGCTCGCCCGACTCCGCGCGCGCCCGAAGCCCCGGGAGGTGATCCAGGAGCCACTTGAGCTTGGTCCCGGAAAAATAGGGATCCAGCAGGAGCCCGGTCCGGTCGCGGAATAGGCCCTCCAGCCCTTCGGACTTGAGCGCCTCGCAAATCCCGGCGGAGCGGCGGCACTGCCAGACGATGGCCGGGTGGACCGGCGCCAGCGTGCGGCGATCCCACACCACGGTCGTTTCGCGCTGGTTGGCGATCCCGATGGCGGCGATCCGCGCCGGCGCCAGGGCGGCAGCCGAAAGCGCCTGGTGCATGACCGCGCGCG
>JALOOS010000289.1 GCA_025454275.1 Desulfobacterales bacterium
GACCTTACCTCACAAACATCACGCAACGCGAACTGCGCCCATCGGTCTTGATCACAAAGGGCTCCGGCAGGCGGATGTGGGCGGCAAAACCGGTTTCGGCCGCCCGCGGCTGCGACGTGAGCCAGTCCCAGTCCAGCCTGTCGCCCTTTTCGGGATTCACCCAGCAGTAGGTGATCTCGAGGGTGGTGATGTTATGGAAGAAATGAGACCCCTGGGAGGGTTCGACGCTGAGCTGCGGCGCCGTGGTTTCCACAAGGGCGCCCACCCCGCAGATCTGGGCCCAGCTCACCGGGATTCCCAGCCAGCGGTCCGCCGAACCCCAGCGGCCGGGGCCGATCAGCAGGTATTTTCGCCCCTCTTTGACCAGGGCCGCGTTCAGCCGCCCGATCTCTTGAGCGATCTCGCGCGTGCGGGCCGGGTCGAAGACCTCCGCCTTCACGAAGAGGATGTCGGCGATCTCCGCCCTTTCACCGTTTCCGAGCGCCTGGGAGGAGGTGCAGAAGGCCAGCCGGCGCTCGGCTTCGCTGATCTCCACCGTCACGAGCTCGGCCCGGGCCGTCATGGGGCGCAGCTGGAGAAAGGCAAACTCGGGGGGGCCGCCTCCGGCCGGCTTGAGATTCACCGAAAACTCGAGCTCTATTGGACTGCCGATCCCCTCCTGTCCAAGGGCCAGGGCATCGGTGAGCAGCCGTGCCAGGGGGAAGAGATCCTGTTTCAGGATCGGATTGAAGGTCACGACCGGAAAGCCGGACCGGTCGTAGCTGTCGCGGATCCGTCCCTCGCTGGGCAGAAACCAGGAGGCCAGGACCGCGAGCGCCGGCTCGCCGGCCGCATCGGTCACTTCCCGCTTCTCGAGGAAAGGCTCCTCGCCGACCCCGAGCGACGGATAGGGCCCGCCCAGCTTCAGGCTGTAAAAATAGCGCTGGGAATTCTCGATCAGGTCGTTCACGGTCGATCGCTGCGGCAGCACCTGGGGGTGCTGTGGCGAAAAGCGCAGGGATTTCTCCCCCTCCATGACAGTCTTGCCCAGCCCCAGGGCGATGGTGGCGATCCCGTCCTCGGGCTTCATCGGCCCGAAGGGATAGTAGTTGTAGGATTGAGCCACACCGGAGACCGCCGGGTAGAAGTGGTTCGCGCAGGGCGCCCCCACCAGCTTCTGGATGATCACGGCCATCTTCTCCTCCTCCGTACGGTGGCCCACCCGGCGTGAGAAGGACTTGGGGCTCTGGAAGTAGGTGGAGGCGTAGACAAGCTTGATGGCGGCCAGAAGCTGCTTGAGGCGCAGATCGAGGCTTGGGTGGTCGTTGGGGAGCATGAAGGTGCGATAGAGGCCGGCATAGGCGCGGAACTTGGCGTCCTCGAGCAGGCTCGATGAGCGCACGGCGAGCGGGTAGGTCATCCGCGCCAGATAGGCCCTCAGGTCGTCTGCAACCGGCTGGGGAAAGGCGGCCCTCAGAAACGCCTCGCTCACCTGTTCGTCGGAGGCATCCCGTGTGGCGAAGGGCTTTAGGTCGTTCTCCGCAACGAAGGTGTCGAAGGCCTCGGTGGTCAGGACGAGGGACTGCGGGATAGCGAGCCGGATCCCGGCATAGGCGCGGTGGATCTCGTGGTCGCGGGTCAGCAGATGGGCCATGAACGCCAGGCCCCGGGCCTTGCCGCCGAGGCTGCCGGTTCCGATTTTGAAAAACTCGGTGTCGAGGTCGAAGTCGCCCGCCTCGAAGTTGACGACCACACCCCGCTGCCGCCGGCTGCGCCGGGCGTGAATGACGGAGATGAGGTAGCGCCGATGGCTCTCGACATCCGTGAAATCGGCATCGCGCAGCGGCCGGACCTTGTTGGCCAGGGTGATCTCGGTGCGTGCAAAGAGCCAGCGCGAGAAGTCGTTGCGGTTGCAGTGGTGGACGAAGGACTCCTCCGGGATCTCGGCCATCGTCCGCTCCAGCGCGCGCAGGGTCCCGGCGCGCCCGATCTCCGTTCCATCGGGCCGGCGGAAGACGAAATCCCCGAAACCCAGGTGGTCCCTGAAAAAGGCGTGCACCTCCTCATGCAGGCGAGGCGAGTGCTTGTGCGCGAAACCGGCCGGGATATCGGCCGCCCGCTGCGCGTTGGAGGGGTCCGAGCTGGTCAGAAGCAGCGGGATGTCGAAGCGTTCGCGCTTGACCCGTTCCAGAAACGCCACCCCGGCGGCGTCGTCCGGCCGGCCGCCGCGAGGAAAGCGGACATCGGAGATCACGCCAAGGATATAAGGCTGGTAGGTGGCGTAGAGGCGCACCGCCTCCTCGTAGTCCTCCGCCACCAGGATCTTGGGCCGCGCCCGCATGGTGAGCAGCCGATGCTCCTCGTTCAAACCCTCCTCCATCACCGCCTGGATCTGGGAAACCACCTCCTTGTAGAGCAGCGGCAGGAGCGAAGAGAGATAGACCGGAGAGTCCTCGATCAGAAGGATGACCCGGATCGCCGCCGAGCGGGCGTCAAGATCGACGTTCCAAAGGTCCTCGGTGCTTTTGATGATTGCCAGGAGCAGGTCGGTGTTGCCGGACCAGATGAAGGTCCGGTCCATCCCGGAGGATTTGTGGAACTCGCCCCCCGTTCCGGAGGAGGTGCCCTGGTGGCTTAAGTGAATCACAGGCAGCTCCGGTGAACGGGCCTTGATCATGCGGCCCAGGTTGCCTGCATCTGCAACCGGCAGCATGCAGATCACTAGGTCGAAGCGCTTGGCCTCGAACGCCCCCAGGGCGGCCGGGACGGTCGGCACCCATGTGATCCGCGGCGGGTTGCTCAGGTTCAATCCCCGGTACTCGTTGACGATCCTCTCCGAAAGGCGGCAGTCCTCTTCCATGATCCAGGCGTCGTAAGGAGTCGAAACCAAAAGCACATCCCGCACCTTGCGCGCCATGAGCTCATGGAAGATCTTGAACTTGGGGTCGAATTCTGCGGCAAAGCCGTCCGCCGGAAGGGTCATG
>JALOOS010000044.1 GCA_025454275.1 Desulfobacterales bacterium
TTTTTGCCCTTTAACCCGCTCGAAAAGCCATTATAGTGTCCCAGTCGATCACGTCGGGTGGGGTGAACGCTGAGTGGACACCGTTACGCAAATCGGGTTGGGAGCCGCCGTCGGCGAGGCGGTGTTGGGCAAGCAGGCGGGGCGGCGCGCCATGCTCTGGGGCGGGATCTGCGGCCTGCTCCCGGATCTGGACATCCTGGTGCCGCTCGGCGATGCCGTCCGGGACTTCACCTACCATCGCGGGCCGAGCCATTCGCTCTTCGTGCTGGCGGCCTTCACCCCGGTCATGGTTTACTTGATTTTGAAGATCCATCCTCAGACGGCTCCTTACCGGGCCCGCTGGCGGTGGCTGGTCTTCCTTGCTTTCGCCACGCACGTGCTCCTGGACTGCCTGACCGTGTACGGCACGCAGATCTTCTGGCCGCTTGCGACCCCGCCGGTGATGTGGTCGACTCTCTTCATCATCGACCCGGCCTATTCGCTGCCGCTGTTCGCCGGCGTCCTGGCGGCGCTCGTCATGTCCCGGGGCGCCGGGCGGGGCCGCCTCGTCAATTCGATCTGCCTCGCCGTCAGCACCCTCTACATCGTCTGGAGCATCGGGGCCAAGATCCACGTGGAGCAGGTGGCGCGCGACTCCCTGCGGCGGCAGAACATCGCCCACCGGGCGCTCCTGACCGTCCCGACGGCCTTCAACACCCTTCTATGGCGCGTGCTGGCCATGGGCGATGACGGGTACTACGAGGGCTACTATTCGCTGGTGGACGGAAGTCCGCACCTCGCCGTGACCCGCTACCCCGCCAACCGCCAGCTGCTTGCCGGCCTCGAAGCGCACTGGCCGGTCCGCCGGTTGCAATGGTTCACCCACGGTTTTTACGCCGCGCAGCGGGTCGGGGAGGGGATCGTCATGACCGACCTGCGCATGGGAATGGAGCCGGATTACACCTTCCGCTTCAAGGTGGCCGCCGCGGGCAACCCGCATCCGGTTCCGACCACCCCGGTTCGCATCAGGGAGCCCCGCAACCTTGCCGTGCTGGAGTGGATCTGGCGGCGGATCTGGACGGACGCCGTCGGGGTCTCCCCTGCCGGAGCGGTGTGACGCCCTCGCAGCGGCTTCGGGGTAGTTTTCAGCCGACGGCCAGAGCGATGATGCCGACGACAATCGCCAGCGCGGCGGGGATGCGGCGCCGGGCCTCTTTCTCGAACAGCCAGCGGCTGCCCATCACCGTTCCGATCAGGATGCTGACCTCCCGGGCCGGGGCGATGTAGCTGACCGGGGTCGTCACCAGGGCGGTCAGGACAAGGATGTAGGAGAGCGGGCAGAGGGCCCCCACGGCGATGATCTCTTTTCTGCGCTCGCGCCATTGCCGCAGCACCTCGGAGGGCCGATTCAGGGCGACAGGGCCGAGCAGCAGGACCCGGCCGGCGTCGATCGCCCACACCAGAATCAACGGGGGGATCAGGTACGTGCTCACGGCCAGTTTGTCCCACAGGGTGTACATGGCGATGACCGAACCGGTGAGCAGCCCGTAAATAACCGCCGGCCGTCGGTCCGCACCGTTACCGGATGCACCGCCCGCCAGCGCGAACACCCCGCCCGCCACCAGCAGGCCGCCTGCGGCCGCGACGGCCGAAGGACGCTCGTGAAACAGCAGGATGGCCAGCACCATCGAGAGCACGGGGCCGGTGCCGCGCGCCAGGGGATAGACGAGGGAGAGGTCGCCGACCTTGTAGCCCTGCTGGAGCAGCAGAAAGTAGGCGATGTGGATGAGGGCGGTCACCAGCATGACGCCGCCCTCCACGAGGCCGATCGGGGGCCGGGACCACCAGAGGGCTCCGGCGGCCAGAGGCGCATAAAGCAGGGTCGACATGGAGGCAAACAGCCAGACGAACACCGGCCCGCCGCCCGCCTTTTTAGCCAGGTAGTTCCAGCCGGCATGGACGAAGCCGGCGCACAAAAGCAGCGTCAGTGCGAACGCCGTCATGGAGCTCCCCGCTTTTCGGCTCTCGTCATCCGCGCCTCGCCCGGCTCCGCCCGGCCCACTTGGAACGGCCTCCGCGCCGCTTTGCCATCCGGGAGCCCCCCGCTCGTGTGAGCGGATCGCGTCGGGGCGCTTATCTTGTCAACCGCTACCTATATGATCTTTCCGGTGAAGCAAACGATTTATTCACTCCCGGCTCGCGGAAACCCACCCCCGTTTGTCTCAGGTATTGTTTTGTGTCATCATGCCGGCGGATCTTATCAAGTGAGGAGGCTGCGATGAAAACACGGTTTCGAGGCAGGCCCAAGCTGAAGCGGCCGGCCAAGCCCCCGGCCTATACGGGGCCGAGCATCGATGAAATCATCCGCGAAGCCCGCCAGAAGCGCTCCGGCGAAGGCGACTACCGGGAGCGTTCACTTAAGATCCACGGGCTGATCTGCGCCAAGTGCGGCCGGGAGTTCGACCACACCAACCGGCAGCTGCTCACGGTGCACCACAAGGACGGCAACCATCAGAACAACCCGGCGGACGGCTCCAACTGGGAGAACCTTTGCGTTTACTGCCACGAGGACGAGCACAGCCGGGGGATTCTGGCGGACTACCTGGGCGAGAAAAAAGAAGGGTGAGGAGCGGTGCCGCAGCGCCATCCGATCGGTAAGGAATTACTCAAAGGATTTCGGCTTCCTCCAACCTCTTCCCCCTTTGAAAAAGGGGGTCAGGGGGGTTTTATAACAGGCCTTCGGGAAGCCGGATCGGCGGCCTCATGACGGCCCGCCCCGGCAGCTCCGGCCCGCTTGGCATCGTCGGCCTGATGTGCCTTGCGGAAACGCTCAGCATGACGGGCTTTGCGACCTACCCGGCCTTTCTTGCGCTGCTGCGGGACGCCTGGGGCCTCACCAACTCGGAGGCGGGGTTCATCGGCGGTGCCTATTTTGCCGGCTATATGGCCGCCGTGCCCGTTCTCTCCAGTCTCACCGACCGCTTCGACGCCCGGCGCATCCATATCCTCTCCTGCCTGCTGGCGGCAGCGAGCAACATCGGCTTTTCGCTGGCGGCCGGCGGGATGGTGACGGCCGCGTTGTTTCAGGCCCTGGCCGGCGCCGGGCTGGGCGGCACCTACATGCCGGGCTTGAAAGCCCTCACCGACCGGGTGGGCGGGCCGCGCCAGAGCCGCTACATCGCCTTCTACACGGCGACCTTCGGGATCGGGACGAGCCTCTCGCTCCTTCTGGCCGGCTGGCTGGGGGGCGCGGTCGGATGGCGCTGGGTTTTCACGTTGCTGGCCATGGGGCCGCTCGCCGCCGCCCTGATCGTGTTCTTCGCGCTCCGGCCCCATCCGCCTCCCCCGCGCGCAACTGAAACGAGGTCGCTGTTGCGGTTTGACGGTGCCCTGCGGGAGCGGGGAGTGAGACGCTTCATCCGGGGCTATGCCGTGCACTGCTGGGAGCTCTTCGGTCTGCGTTCCTGGATGGTGGCCTTCATTCTCTTCGCCTACGGCCTGCAATCCTCGGCGCCTGCGCCGATCAGCGCCACCGCGGCGGCGGCCCTCATCAACTTGTTCGGGATCCCGGTCAGCATCCTGGGAAACGAGGCCGCCGGCCGGATCGGAAGGCAGCGGTATATCGCCTGGGTGATGGGGGCCTCGGGTCTCCTGGCCTGGCTCGCGGGATTCAGCGCCGGCTGGGAGTGGTGGGTGGTGCTCTTGCTCGTGGGCCTTTACTTCGTGGCGGTCATGTCCGATTCGGCCGCCCTGACGGCCGGGCTCGTCGCCGCCACCCCGCTGGAGCGGCGCGGTTCAGCCATGGCCTTGTATTCGTTCTCCGGCTTCGGGGCGGGATTCGTCGCCCCCCTAGTCTTCGGCGTCGTCCTGGATCTGGCCGGCGGCAAGGAGGCTCCCCTCGCCTGGACCCTGGCCTTCGGTTCCCTGGGCCTCGGCTGCCTGGCGACCTCTCTGGTGTCGTGGCTGGAGGGGTCCTCTCGCCGCCGATGAAGTTAGACGGGGCACTCGATCGGAGGCCTCTTGTCCGCCTTGGCAGCCGTTTCCACCTTTTCGTCCCAGATCCGGATCAGGTAGTCCTTCTGCTCCTCGAACTGCGCCGCCTGCTCCTCGACCAGGGCCTCCGCCTCCTGGGAGGACATGTTCCAGCTCTGCCGGACGAAGGAGGCCACCCGGCCGAAATAGAGCGGCGTCATGATGTCGAGGAGCTTGTTGCGGTTCACCTTCCAGTGACGGTAGGTGGCGGCCAGTTCGTAGAGGATCTTCAGCCAGGCCGCCGTGGGCACATAGAACTCCTTGGCATCCAGGCAGGCGGCCTTGTTGATTTCGGCGAAGTTCTCCGGGCTGAAGACATCCCGATAGATGGCCGAGAACTGCTGGAAGCCGGTCTTGAAGAGGTCGATCATCAAGTCGAGATTCACCTTGACCGGCTCCGGTTCGAGCGTGCCTTCGAAGCCGTAGGTCTCGAGCGCCTCGCTGCCCGAGACCTTTTTCCAGTAGCCCTCGTGGCGCTCCATCAGCGAGAAGAGGGCCGAGAGCACCTGGCGGAACATGGGGCCCAGGTGTTGGCCCGGGTCTTTGACGTCGTGGATCTTGACGCCGAGGTTGGACTGGCAGATCCGGAAGCCCTGGGTGATGGCGGTCGTGGTCATCCAGATGTCGATCCCGAAGCGGGCCACATCGGTCAGCCAGACATCCTGTTCGGAGTAGAATTTGGCCAGGTCCCGGGAGATGGCGAAGTCGCCGCCGATCGGCTGGCGGATCCGCTTGCCGTAGAGCGCCCGGGTCAGGTTGTAGACGATGTTGTTCGTGATGGTGCCGTCGTACTTGTGCCGCACGTAGACCGGCGCGACGAACTGGTAGCCGTGCTCGAGCACCGGGTCGATCAGGTACTTGACCCAGTCGGGGGTGATGCTGCGCAGATCCGAGTCCACCATGGCGCAGACCTGGACCTTGAGCCGGTTGGCCGCCTCGAAGACCGAGCGCAGGGCGGTGCCCTTGCCGGCCGCCCCCCGGTAGATCGAAACGATCTTCTCCTGCCAGGGTTTGATCTGGAACTCCTTGGCCACCTCGCGCGTGTCGTCCGTAGAACCGCCGTCGGCGATGAAGATGACGCTGCGCCGCCCGCCGTAGTGTTTGGCCAGGCCGTGCGTGATCATCTGGATCACATGCGTGATGGTGCTCTCGTTGTTGTAGCAGGGTACCCCCACGAGAATGTCGGCCGAGTCGATCTCCTCGATGCGCTTGGCCGTGTAGCCGCGCAGCGCCGTGTCGTAGTGCATGCATCCTCCCTATAAGTTATCAAATGTTTACATATTAGCGATGTTTCGGATATCCGTCAACCCCCCCAGGGCGGCCTCCCAGCCGATCTGGACCCACCACCTTTTCCCCCTTCCCCTTGCGGGAGGGGTCGGGGGAGGGAGGTCTAGCGTTCAGCATGCCGATCAATGACTGAAACCGGTTCTGCTGCTACCCGCCGATGCAGCGGTGGATGAATCGATGGGTGCGCATGGTCGTGTAAGCGGCGAGATTCGGGACGAGCAGCCGGTGGTCGAACAGGGGGTTGGCGATCTTGCCCAGGGAGGCCAGGTAAAAAACGTGTTCGGCCACCGACACCGGGCAGCCCTGAATGTGGATCCACCGCCGCCCCTTGTTCAGAGTGCTCCGTACAAGTGCCTCCCCGACTTTAAGCAGCATATCGTTCGAGGGGGCCCGGGCTTCGTCCACGGCATCCGGTCCCCGGTAGCTGCTGCCGATCGTGACCGTCCGGCCGTCGATCCGGCCCTGCCAGCGCGTGCAGCGGCCGGCGAAGATCACCTTCTCCCCCGGGGCGAGGTCCAGGGGCCCCTCCACCGCCCCCACCACGTAGCGGATGTTTGCCATGCGCCGGTCCACATCGGGAGTGAACCCCCGCAATATGTGCATGGCCTCCTGCAGCGCGCCGGGGCACCCTCCCCAGCAGTAGTCGGCCGAGTGCGCTTCGGGAAACCGGCCCACCGTGCAGGTGAGGTTGCCGGCGGTGCCGAAATAATCGTCGATGCGCTCGAGGCAGAACTGGAAATTCCGGGTTTTCGCCTGGACCTCTGCCAGGGGGAAATCGCCGCCCACCTCGATCTCCTCCAGGCGCATGGGGCCGAATCCCCGGGCCGATGCAAGCGCCAGGTGCAGGAGTTTCGCCGGGTCGACGTGGACCATGTGGCAGCCGACGGTGTCGACCGCGCAGGAGTTGGTGCCCATGACGATCGCCCCCAGGTCGAAGGGGGTCGGGGTGAGCATCATCTTCTGGCCGGCGGTGATGGCGTCGATCGCAATGAACCGGGGCTGGATGACCGACTGCAGGTCGGCGATCTTGTGCTCCAGAAACTGGTTGTGGTCCACAAGGCGGTGGCGGTCGTCCTGGAGGCCGATGAAATTCTTCAAGCTCAAGGTGAGCCGGCACCAGGGATGGGCCTTGAACTTGGGCAGGTTGATCAGGAAATTGCAGCGCGCGATCGGTTCCGGAACGAAAATCCTCCGGCGCAGGGCGTGCGGGTCCGTGAGCCTGACCGGGACCTGCCGGGTTTCGTCGAAGAAATAGGTTTTGACGCCGTGCGTGCGTACGATCGGCGCGTAGCCGGCATTTCTGAAGCTGTAGCGGGTGGCGATGGTGATGCCGGAGCGCTCACCGACCGCGATCTCATCGACCGCAGTCGCCTGCGCCTTGACGGCGCGGATGACCCCCTCCAGGAACTCCTTGCGCGTAAAGGCGTGAGGGAAGATCTCGGGGTGGGCTATGACCAGGTTGGGCTTGAGCAGGATCCGGCCCTGCGGCCGCACCCCCAGCTCCTGCATGCCTTCCCGGACGATCGCGGCGATCCGGTCCGGATCGTACTGGGGACACCGCCGGATCAGGACCTTGTGGTGCGGCCGCATGGCTGGCACCTCCCCGAAAGAGGGTTTGCGTGAGCGGGCGGGCGACGGAGCCCCTACTACCGCATCATTCGCTTCAGGTGTCAAGAGGAAGATGCGGGCGAAACCAGCCTTCCCACGGGCTGGGAGGAAACCGCACCGGTTCGGTGCGGGCGCAGGATACTTGCCCCTCCCAAAAGCCAGTATTACGTTCCCTTTTTAAAAAGTGTCCGGAATTGAAGGGGCCCCATGCCGATCGGCTCGCCGTTTTTGGGTTTTCGCATGACGATCCTCCTGATTGCCGCGCTGGCGCAGCTCTACCTCTTCGTCTGCACCTGGAGGGCCATCCGTTCGTCGGCAAAACCCGATCGCGTCAAGATCCGGGCCGTGCTGGGGGCGGGCGTCGCCATGACCGCCCTCTTTGCGGCAAACGCCGCCGTCATGTTCCGTCCCATTCCCTGGGTGGACCCGCCGCCGGCGGCCCAGCTGGTCCTGTTCTACCTGCCGGCGGTATGGAGCCTCGGGGCCATCCTCTGCGCCCTCCTCATCGGGGCGGCGGATCTCGCCGGGGGGGTGGTGCGCCTGCTGCGTAACATTTACCGTGCCCTCCGTGCTCCTGTGGGTGCGGCGCCCGTCGACCCGGGGCGCCGCCGCTTTCTCCGGGCGGGGGCGGCGGGGCTTGCCACGGCGCCCTTTCTGCTCAGCGGCTACGGGGCGGCCCACGCCGGGCGCGGGTACCCGATCGAAAAGATCCGCCTGCCCTTCGGCCGCCCGCTGCGGGTGGTCCAGCTCAGCGATCTTCACGCCGGGATCTATATGACCCGTGAGGACCTCCGGCGTTATGCCGAACGGGCCGACAACCTCCGGCCGGACCTGTTTGTCCTGACGGGGGACTACGTTACGAATTCGCTCGTCTTTCTCCCCGGCTGCCTGGAGGAGATGGCCCGCGTCCGCGCCCGCTGCGGCACGTTCGCGACGCTCGGCAACCACGAGCACTGGGTGGCGGGAGTGGCGCGGCTGCAGGAAATCTTCGACCGCCACGGGATCCCGTTGCTTCAGAACGAGCACCGGGTCATTGCGACCGCAAACGGGCCCTTTGCGGTCGCCGGGATCGACGACCTGCGTTCCGGAAGCCCCGACCTAACGGCGGCCCTGAGGGGCCTGGAAGAGCGCCTTCCGACCATTCTCCTCTCCCACCGCCCCGAGATCTTCCCCCGGGCGGCGGCCGCCGGGGTCGAACTGACCTTGTCCGGGCACTACCACGGCGGCCAGGTCAAGCTGAGCCTTCCCGGGCTAGATCTCAGCCTTGCGCACCTGCGCACCCCCTACCCGGAGGGGCTCTTCCGCATCGGCCGCTCGCACCTCTACGTCAGCCGCGGGATCGGAACCACCTTCACCCCCGTGCGCCTGAACGCCCCGCCGGAAATCACGCTGTTCGAGCTCACCTGAGGCTGACAGCCTCCCCTCAGCGCATGAACCGCTTGGGGCAGCTGCGGCAGGATAGGTCAGGGTCGCCGCCCGCAAGGCGCTCCCGGAAGCGGCGGAATTCCGCGCTCTCCCAGATCGCGAGCGGGTCCTGGTCGTGCACGTTCCCGAAGACGCGGCGCGTGGGGTCGGCGGCGGCGGCGGGGACGTTCACATAGACGCAGGGGGAGACCGATCCGTCGGCGGAAACGTAAAGGGAGCGGCTGATGTTCTCGCGGCAGCTCGTGCCGCAGGCGCCGGGGTCCGGCAGTTCGTAGTGGAAATCGAGGCCCAGGCGGTGTGCGGCGGCCGCGGTTTCGGCGAGTACCGCTTGCGCCCGGGATAATTTTTCGGTGTCGTGGGGTTGAAACGCCTCGCCTTCCAGCCCGGGCTCCGGGATGAAATCAAGGGTGGAGACGACGGCGGCGTGAACGCCGAGCCGCTGCATCAGTTGCGGCAGACCGCGCACGGCCTCCATGGCCGAGGCGAGCATCAGGTAGGCGAAGTGGACCTCGAGGTGGACGCCCATCCGCCTGCGCCGCACGGCCTGGAGCACGGCCACCGCCTCGCAGACCCGGTCGAAGTCCACCCCCCGCCGCGGCGCGTTGCTGTCGGCATCGGCCCCGGCCAGCGAAAAGGCCACGATGTCGATCCCGCTCGCCACGATCTGCCCGGCCAGCGCTTCGTCCATGCGCAGCCCACAGGTAGTGGTCGAGACCTGGCA
>JALOOS010000290.1 GCA_025454275.1 Desulfobacterales bacterium
CCAATGTGATGATGCTGTGCGGCTGCCCGATCGAGCCGGGCGGGTTCTGGGATGCGAACGCCTTCGAAGTCGCCGCGCTCATCCGCCAGCGCGATCGCCCTGTCGGAGAGATCAAGCTTTCCTATGCCGGCGAGATCGGGCAGTTCGCGGGCGTCTTCCCGATCCCCGGCCCGGGCCCCTACGACATCACCGTGTACGCGTTCGATCCCCGCAACGGCAACACCGGCCTCGACCGCGCGACAATCGTGGCCGCGGAGCCGGCCGCCGCGGCGGACGAGGATTGATCCGGAAAGGGAGGTAAAATGGAGAGCGGCAGCATAAAAAAAATCGATCTCGCGCTCCAGGGCGGCGGTGCCCACGGCGCCTTCACCTGGGGGGTTCTGGACCGTCTGCTCGACGACGGGCGCATCGAAATCGAAGGGATCAGCGGGACCAGCGCCGGAGCCATGAACGCGGTCGCGCTGGCCCAGGGCTTGGCGGGCGGGGGGCGGAAGACGGCGCAGGAGTTGCTTGCGGGCTTCTGGAAGAGGGTGAGCGATGCCGGACGCATGAGCCCGATCCAGCGGTCGTTCTTCGACGTCATGATGGGGCGCTGGAGCCTGGATCTCTCGCCCAGCTTCCTCCTGTTTGACAGCCTCACGCGGACCTTCTCGCCCTACGAGTTCAATCCGTTCAACATCAACCCGCTGCGCGACATCGTGGCCGATTTTTTTGATTTCGAGGTGATCAACCGGGCTCCGTCGCCGAAGCTTTTCCTCTCCGCCACCAACGTGCGCACCGGGCGCCCGAAAGTGTTCCGGCAGCCTGCCATCTCCGTCGACACCACCATGGCGTCGGCCTGCCTGCCGTTTCTGTTCCAGGCGGTTGAAATCGATGGCGAGGCCTACTGGGATGGCGGCTACATGGGCAACCCGCCGATCTTCCCCCTCATCGATGAGACCGAGGCCCGCGACATCGTGATTGTCCAGATCAACCCGTTCACCCGGAACAAAATCCCCCGAACGGCCTACGAAATCAACAACCGGTTGAATGAAATCACCTTCAATGCCAGCCTGATGAAGGAGTTGCGCGCCGCAGCGTTTCTGTGGGAGGTAATTCACCATGAAGGTCTGGACCGCCAGGCCTACCGGGACGGCCGCCTGCACCTGATCCAGTCCGAAGAGGAGATGCAGAAGCTGAGCGTGTCCAGCAAACTCAATTCGGAGTGGGTGTTTCTGCAGCATCTGCACGATATCGGCTGGCGGACCGCGGGCAACTGGTTAACGCAGCATTTCGACGACCTGGGCGAGCGCTCCTCCTATAGGCCCACCTTCGTCTATGAAGAGAGCCTCAAGCCGGCCCACCTGGCGGAAAGCGTCGAAAGAAACAAACCCTGATGATTCATATCCTTGCTTGTCTGAACCATGAAAGCGGAGGTTTTGGGAACCAATGCGAATCCTTGGCAGGCAAACGGTGTGGGCGGTGTCGGTCGCTTTCACGGTGCTCGCCTCCGGCTGCAGCGACCCGCTGCGCACGGAGCCCGCGGCCAACGAGCCGCTGGAGCCTCGGCCGGTGGAGCAGGTCGCCTTCGGCACGCCTTACATGTGCGGGGAGGCTTCGGTCAATTTCGGTGTGCTGGGGGAGCGTGCGCGCATGGCCGCGGGGGGCGAGGTCTTCGACCTGAAGCCGGTGGCGTCGGCCTCGGGGGCGCGCTACCGGGCCGTCGACGGAACGGAGACCGGCTTCTGGAGCAAGGGGGAGCGCGCGCTCGTCACCGTGCGCGGCGAGGCGCTGCCGGAGTGCCGGGCCGTGCGCGAGCCCGAGCTGCCCTTCACCGCCCGCGGCCAGGAGCCCGGCTGGATGATCACGATCGATGCGGACGCCATCTTCCTCAACGCCGACTATGGGGCGCTGCAGCTGCGCTTCCCGCGGGCCGCGCCGCAGGCCGCGGCCGACGGCATCCGCTACCGCACCGCGGCCGGCGGCCGCCGTCTGTCGGTATGGATCCAGCCCCGGATCTGCGCCGACAGCGCCACCGGCATGCCCCACCCCTACCAGGCGCGCTACGAGCTCGACGGCAAAGGGCACCCCGGCTGCGGCGGCGAGCCGAAGAGCCTCCTCACCGGCGGCGAATGGATCGTGGAGACGATCGGCGCTGCGCCGGTAGTCGACCAATCCGAGGCGACCATCCTCTTCATGGAGGAGGGGCGGGTGGCCGGGAACGCCTCGTGCAACCGGTTCGTCGGGGGCTACCAGTTGACCGGAGAGGGGCTCTCCTTCTCGCAGATGGGAACCACCATGATGGCGTGCGAAGAGGCCTTGAGCCGCCAGGAGGAGCGCTTCCTGGAGCTGCTGCAGGCGGTTTTCCGCTTCGAGATCTCCCCGGAGAGGCGCCTCGTGCTGCACGCTCCGGACGGCCGGAGCATCACGGCCAAGCGCTGAGATGGGCCGGCCGGTTGTTCAAAACAGATCTCGAGCCGCCAGGTTTTTTTGACCACCCGCTAATCTCGCGCCGGGGGGGGAAGCAGAATCTCCGCGGGGCCGTCGCGGTAGGGTTTGGGAGGGCGCACGGCAAGCACGCCCACGGTACGGGTGAAAACGGACTCCGGCACGCCCATGGCCTGTTTGAGGGCCACATCCCGGTCCCAGACGTTTTCGATCCTCGAGATGCGCCAGGCATTGACCCACCCGATGTGCCGGACATGGTACCAGGGCGACACCACCGGAAAGTGCTGCAGCGGCCAGTCGGTTCCGTAGATCATGTGGTCGATCGTCCATGGCACCTTCAACGCCCTCACCAGGTACCCCAGCCGGTTGATCTGAGTAAGGCTCGAGATGTCCGCGTAGAAGTTCGGATAGGCCGGCAATATCGAGAGCAGCCGTTCGAAGTTGTCCTGGCCCTCGGATCGACCCGTGGCCGCCATATGGGCCGCGATCACGGTGACGCCGTGCTTCAAGGGCAGG
>JALOOS010000291.1 GCA_025454275.1 Desulfobacterales bacterium
GGGAGGAATGAGATCATGAGCGGTTCACGACTGCCGATCATCGGCATCTCCATGGGGGACCCGGCCGGCATCGGCCCGGAGATCTGCGTCAAGGCGCTCGCGTTCCAAGAGACCTACGATCTCTGCCGTCCGATCGTGGTGGGGGACGCGGCCGTCATGGCCGACGCCGTGCGCTTCTGCGGATTGGGGTTCGAGACCGCGTCTCGGAAAAAGGTATCCGACGGGATCTTTACCCTGGGCACGATCGACGTCTACGATCTCGCCAACCTTCCGATAGATAAGCTGCGCCACAAGCAGGTGACCGCGGAGCAGGGGCGGGCGTCGTTCGAGTACGTGGCCAAGGTGATCGAGCTCGCCATGGCCGGAGAGCTCGACGCCACCGTGACCGGCCCCATCAACAAGGCCGCCATCAACGCCGGCGGCTTCCACTACGCGGGCCACACCGAGATCTACGCCGAGCTCACCCGCACGCGGGACTACTCCATGATGCTGGCCGAGGGCGACTTCCGCGTGGCCCATGTGTCGACCCATGTGTCGCTCAAGACCGCCTGCGAGCGGGTGAAGAAGGAGCGTGTCCTGACCGTGATCCGCCTGGCCCACCGCCGCGCCGCGGATCGCCGTCGCCGGGCTCAACCCCCACTGCGGGGAAGGGGGGCTCTTTGGGGACGAAGACGACCGCGAGATCGCCCCGGCGGTGGCGGCCGCCCTGGCCGAGGGCATCCGGGCCGAAGGGCCGCTTCCAGCCGATACGGTCTTTTCAAAGATGCGCGGGGGCATGTACGATCTGGTCGTCGTCATGTACCACGAGGGCAGATGGCGGGGGTCAACGTCACCCTGGGGCTGCCCATCATCCGGGTATCCGTGGACCACGGCACGGCCTTCGGCAAAGCCGGGGAGGGTCGGGCCAACCCCCAGTCGATGATCGAAGCGATCAAGCTCGCCGCCCGCCTGGCGGCCGGCCGCGAAACCCGCTGAGAACGGGCGCCGGAAAGCCTCAGGCGCCCCTGCTGACAGGCCACCTGTTTCACCCGGACATTGCCGTTCATGATTTCCGACCGCATCAAGTGGAACGAGAAATACCGGCGGCAGGATTACCCGCATGCGCCTGCCGCGGTGGTGAAGGAGTTCTGTCGGCTGGCTCCGGGGCGGCGCGCCCTCGATCTCGCCGCAGGCACCGGCCGGCATGCCCTCTACCTGGCCGGGCAGGGGTTTCAGGTCGATGCCGTGGACATCTCCGATGAGGGGCTTTCGCACCTGGCCGGCCGCCACCCCGCGGTCCGGATCGTCTGCGCCGACCTGGACCGCTTCGACATCACCCCCAACCGCTACGATCTCATCGTCGATGTGCTCTACCTCAACCGGCGCCTCTTTCCGCAGATCTGCGAGGGGTTGACACCGGGGGGGCTCCTGATCTTCGAGACCATGGTGGCCTCGCCGGCCGGGGCCGGGGACGAAGGCCACTGCCGGGACTACCTGCTGCGGGAAAACGAGCTGCTCCACGCCTTCCTCGCGCTCAAGGTGGTCTATTACCGCGAAGATGTCAGAACCGGTGAAGAGGGGCCGCGCCGCCTCGCCTCCCTGGTCGGGGTCAAGAGGAAAGGAAGCAACGAGTAACAGTGCCTATAATGCGCTAAAATGCCTATAATGGGAAAAAACAGCGAAGCGGAAACCACCAACCACCAACTACTTGAAAAGATGAAGTCGGAGTTCCGAGTCTCTGACTTTTTTCCCTTGAACCCTTGGACCCTCGACCCCTTGACCCCTTTCCTTCTTGAGGTCTCCCATGATCTGGCAGAGCGTGCTCGGCGTGTTCGCCTTCGCGGGCATCGCCTGGCTCTTCAGTGAAAACCGGCGCCGGGTGAACCTGCGTCTGATCCATCTTCCCCTCTCGCGCGAGCTCTTCGCCCTTTTGAACCGGTTCGTCCTCGCCCTCCAGGAGGCCACGGCTGCGGGGAGCACCTTCGTTTTCGGCTACTTGGGGGGCGATGAGCTGCCCTTCGAGGCGAACAACATCGGCAGCAGCTTCATCCTGGCCTTCCAGGCACTGCCGCTGGTGCTGGTGGTGAGCGCCCTCTCGTCGCTGCTCTTCTACTGGAAGGTGCTGCCGGTGGTGGTCCGGGGATTCTCCTGGTGCCTGCGCCGCTCCCTGGGGGTGGGCGGGGCGGAGGGCCTGGCCAATTCGGCCAACGTCTTCGTCGGCATGGTGGAGGCCCCGCTCTTCATCCGGCCCTATCTCCCGCGGCTGACCCGCAGCGAACTATTCTCGGTCATGACCTGCGGCATGGCCACCGTTGCCGGGACCGTGATGGCGCTCTACGCCACCATCATCGGCAAGCAGGTGCCGGATGCCATGGGGCACATTTTGATCGCATCGCTCCTCAGCCTGCCGGCCGCTATTACAGTGGCCCGGATCATGGTGCCCCAGACCGGTGAGGCGACCCCGGGCGAGCTGGTAGCGCCGGACGGGGTCTCGAGCGCGATGGACGCCGTCACCCAGGGCACGCTTCAGGGGATCCAGCTGCTGCTCAACATCATCGGCATGCTGATCGTGCTGGTGGCGCTCGTCAGTCTGGTGAACCTGGTTCTGGGCCTGATCCCGGAGGTCGGAGGAGAGCCGGTCAGCCTTCAGCGCCTTGCCGGGCTCCTGATGGCACCGGTCTGCTGGCTGATGGGGGTGCCCTGGTCCGAGGCGGTGCCGGCCGGTGCGCTGATGGGCACCAAGACGATCCTGAACGAGCTCATCGCCTACATCGACATGAGCCACCTGCCGGCGGATCGGCTCAGCCCGCGCAGCCTGCTCATCATGACCTATGCCATGTGCGGGTTCGCCAACCCCGGGAGCCTCGGGATCATGATCGGCGGTCTTTCCACCATGGCTCCCGACCGGCGCGCGGAGATCGTCGCACTGGGGTTGCGCTCGATTCTCTCCGGCACCCTGGCGACCTGCATGACCGGCAGCATCATCGGCATCATCGGCGGTTCTGCTTGACAGCTCAGGGCGGATTGCCTATCCTGCAGGCGTTTTCGAGAAACAGCGGAGCAAGGAGGGTTCATGGCCGACAAACGCGCATTCGAATGTGAAACCTGTGGGAAAACCATCGAGATCAAAGGGGCCGGAAAGGTACCGGAGTGCTGCGGCAAGCCCATGCGGGCCACCGAAAAGCTGCCGGTCTGCGAGGTGAGCACCACCGCCGAACACAGTCGTTTCACCGGGGACGACGACGCCTGCGACGACGGGCGCTCGGGGGTGTGATTCGAGCCGAGCGTGCGAAGGGTTGCCTGGCCTTTCGCCGTGAATGGATTGAACGGGCTTTGCTTGCGGGACCCTCCCCGGGGCAAGGCCCGTTTCATTTGGGGAGGCCACCATGGGATACGACGAAATTCTGTTTGCGGCCAATGGCGCTGTCGGCACCATCACCCTGAACAACCCCGGCAGGATCAACGCCCTCTCCCGGAAGATGATCGCGGAATTGACCGATCTCCTCGACCGCGCGGCGGGAGACGAGGCGCTCAAGGTGATCATCCTCCGGGCGGCGGGCGCCCATTTCTGCGCCGGCCACGACCTGAAAGAGATGGTGGGCCGCGGAATGCGCGAGAATGCGGAGATCTTCGACCGCTGCAGCCGCATGATGCAGCGGCTGCACGAGGTCCCGCAGCCGGTGATCGCCCAGGTCCAGGGGATCGCGACCGCCGCCGGCTGCCAGCTCGCGGCCTGGTGCGATCTCGTCGTCGCCGAGGAGGGCGCCCGGTTCGCGACGCCGGGAGTCAAGATCGGGCTTTTCTGCACCACGCCCATGACCGCCATCACCCGTGCGATCGGCCGCAAGGCAGCCATGGAAATGCTGCTCACCGGACGCTACTATTCCGCCGCAGAGGCCAAGGGGCTGGGCCTTGTCAACCGGGTGGTGCCGCTTGCGCGCTTGTCGGCGGAAACCGAAGAGCTGGCCGCCCAGATCGCCGAAGCCAGCCGTCTCGTGCTCGCGATCGGCAAGCAGGGGTTTTACGCCCAAGTGGACCAGCCGGACGAAAAGGCTCTTTACGCCGCAAAGAACACCATCGCCCTGAACCTCCACGCCGAGGACGCGCAGGCGGGCATCCGGGCCTTCATCGAGAAGCAGGCGCCGCCCGCTTGGAAAAACCGTTGAAACCGCGGCCAGGGAGCCCTGCTAAAAAGGCCAGAAGCTGTTGTCGTTCCAGATCTGCTCGGTGATCTCGCGGTCCACCCGGGAGAGGAAGGCGAGATGCTCGCCCTCCCATTTGGCCAGCCACTTGTAGAGCGCCGCCTCGTCGGGGTCGTGGGCCTCGGCTGCCCGGCGCGAGTAGATATCGATGGCGCTCTTCTCCATCGACATGGCCGCAGCCACCGCTGCCGCCTCGTAGTCGGCGGCCGCGATCAGGCGCTTGAGATCCTCGGTCAGGATGCGTGAAGCGGTGGCAAACTCCGGTTCCTCAAACCGTTCGGGCTTGAACTTCTTGGTGTCCCGGTAGCTCTTGAACTGCTCAGAGAGGATCTGGATGTGGCGGGTCTCCTCATCGGCCATCAGGGCGAAGAAATCTTTCACGGGCCCCGCCGCCGCCTGGGCGGCCACCTTGGCATAGAAGGCATGTCCGCGCTTCTCCAGCAGGATCGCATTCTTCAGAATTTCGGTCGCTCGGTCTTCGCTCATT
>JALOOS010000045.1 GCA_025454275.1 Desulfobacterales bacterium
GGCCGGCGGGCTCGACCTCACCCTCAAAATCGATTCGATGTGGTGCCCGGCCTGCGCCTGGCTGGTCGAGACCGTCGTGCGGCAGCAGCCGGGGGTGACTGCAGCCGCCTGCAACTTCGCCACCGACCGCCTGAACCTCACCTACGACCCGGTGCGGACCTCTCCGCAGGCGATCGCAGCCCTCATCCAGCGCTTCGGGTACCGCGCACTCGACCCGGCCGACGCACGCCGGGGGGCCGAGTCCCGGAGGAGCTGGATCCGGTTCGGGATTTCGGCCTTTCTGACCATGAACGTCATGATGCTCTCAGCCGCCCTCTATTTCGGTTTTTTCACCGAACTTCCGGCCGAGTCGGTGGCGAGCATCTCCTGGCCGATGGCCGCGATGGCGGCCGCCGTGCTCGCCTACGGCGGCGCCCCGCTCGCCGCCCGCGCCTGGCGGGGGCTCCCCCGCGCGGCCTTCAGCATGGAGACCCTCGTCCTGACGGGTGCGCTGAGCGCCTTCGGCTACAGCCTGGCCGGGCTCTTCAGCGGCAGCATTCACCTCTACTTCGACACCGCGAGCATGCTGATCACCCTCGTCCTTCTCGGAAAAATGCTCGAGCAGCGGGCCAAGCACCGGGTCCTGGAGGGGCTGGAGCGCTTTCTCTCCCTGATGCCTGCGAAGGTCAGAATCGTGAGCGCGGGGTTTCCCGACGGCCGCTTCGCCGGCACCGGGCAGCTGGCGGCGGGGGATCTTTTCCGGGTGATGACCGGGGAGATCGTTGCCGCCGACGGGGTCGTCGTCGCCGGCGACGGCTCGATCGAGGAGTCCGCCCTCACCGGTGAGCCGCTGCCCATCGCCAAAAAGCCGGGGGATTCGATCCGCAGCGGCAGCCGCGTCCGCAGCGGCGCGCTCACCGTCTGCGCCGGCCGGGTCGGGGCCGAATCCACCCTGGGGGAGATGCTCGCGGTCGTCGAGAAGACCCTGGCGGAAAAGACCCCCGGCGAGAACCGCTCGGAGAGATGGCTGCAGGGGTTTGTACCGGGAATTCTGGGGCTGGCCGCGGCCACGGGGGGGATCGTGGCGTGGCTCGGGGCAGGGGCGGCGGAGGCCGTTCTGCGAGCGGTCACCGTCACGGTGATCGCCTGCCCCTGCGCGTTGGGAATCGCCATTCCGCTGGCCCGCGCGAGCGGGGTGGCGATCGCCGCGCGCAAGGGAATGCTGGTCCGGAACTTCGATGCTTTCGAGCGCGTGGAGCAACTGGACACGATCGTGCTCGACAAGACCGGCACCGTGACCCGTGGCGACTGGCGGCTGCTGCAGATCCTCACGTTGGGAGGCATCGGCGCAGAGCAGGCCCTGGCGCTCGCCTCCGGGCTGGAGCGCGACGCCGGCCACCCCGTCGCCCTCGAGATCGTGCGCGCCGCCCGGGACCGCCGGGTGCGGCCCGAGCGGGTCCGGGAGATCGCCCGCGCCGAGAACGGCGTCGCAGGGGTGTGGGGGGAGAGGGAGGTCCGAATCGGTTCGGCCGAATTCCAGGCGGGGGAGTGGCCCGCGGATTATGAACCGGCCCTGCTGCACGCCGCCCGTGAGGGCAACTCCGGCGTCTACCTGACGCTCGGCGGCGCACCCGCGGCGGTGTTCATCTTCGGCGATCAGCTGCGCGAGGGGAGCGCGGCGGCCGTCGCGGAGCTTCAGCAGCGCGGGTACCGACTGGCCCTCGTATCCGGAGACGGGGTGGAGACCACCCGCGCCGTCGGGCGGCGGCTGGGCATAGCGGAGGCCTGGGGCGGACAGCTGCCGGCCGACAAGGCCGGCTTCATCGCCGACCTTCAGCGGCGGGGGCGGAAGGCGGCCATGGTCGGCGACGGAATCAACGACGCCCCCGCCCTGGCCCAGGCCGAGGTGTCGCTCGCCGTCTTCGCCGGCGGCAGCCTGGGAAAGGATGTGGCCGATGCGACCCTGATGCGGGCCGACCCGCGCCAGGTAGTGCAATTCCTTGACTTTGCGCGCGAGGTGAACCGTAAAATCCGCCAGAACCTTCTGCTGACCTTCATCTACAACGGGGTGGGGATCCCCGTCGCCATGAGCGGCCTGCTCTCTCCGCTCGTCGCCGTCGGCGCCATGCTTCTGAGCAGCCTGAGCGTGATCGGCAACACCCTGCGGCTGGTCCGCCGCCATTCCTGAAAGGGGATCGAATGATGAGCGCTCTCAACGGATTTTCTCCCGTCGCACGCGGTGTGATCGTTACCGCGGCCCTGGCCGTGGCCGTGATCTTCCTGCAGTCCGCAGCTGCCATCATCGCACCGGTGCTTCTTTCCGCCTTCATCGTGGTCATCCTCACCCCACCCATCAGCTGGCTGCGGCGCAAACGGGTGCCGCAGTGGGTATCCCTGCCGTTGATCGTGTTTCTGCTCTTCGAGGCCGGCAGCCTTTTGGGGCTGGTCTTTACCGGCCAGCTGGAGGGTTTCCGGGACAGCCTGCCCGGCTACCGGGAGCGGCTGGTCATGCTGCGGGATCAGCTCGGCCTCTGGCTGGAGCAGGCCGGGGTGGAGATGGCCCGCGACGCCGTCAGGGACATCGTCGACCCGAACATCGCGGTGGACCTGGTGCGGTCGGCGATCGCCAACATGCGCAGCACCTTCGGCACCGGACTGCTGGTCCTGCTCTCCGTCGTCTTCATGCTGTTCGAAGCGCCCGGCCTGCAGGCCAAGCTGCGCAAAGCCTTCCACCTCACGGAGGCGGCCGAGAACCGGCTCCAGCGGGTGTTCAGCGCCATCAACCACTACATGGTGATCAAGAGCCTCGCGAGCCTCGCCACCGCGCTCTGCATCGGGGTCTGGTTATGGATGCTCGCGATCGACTACGCCGTCCTCTGGTCCATCCTGGCCTTTCTACTGAACTTCATCCCCTTCATCGGCGCCATTCTGATGGCGGTCCCGGCCCTCCTGGTGGCGCTGGTGCAGGCCGATCTGAAAGTGGCGCTGCTGGTCGGCCTGGGCTACCTGGTGGTCAACACCGTGATCGGGAGTATCCTGGAGCCGCGCATCATGGGGCGCGGGCTCGGAATCTCCACGCTCGCGGTCTTCCTCTCCCTGCTCTTCTGGGGCTGGGTGCTGGGGACGGTGGGGGTGTTTCTGGCCGTGCCGCTCACCATGGCTCTCCTGATCGCCCTGGACTCGAGCCCCCACACCCGGCCGCTCGCCATCCTGCTCGGCCCGGAGGTGACGGAGCCGCCCGCGCCGAGGGCAGAAGAAAGCGCGCCCGGCGGAGCCGTCGCACCCGCCCCATCTCCTCCGGCGCCGGGCACTGAGTGACAGGATCCTTGGATTCGTAAAAAGCGGTTTATGGTGCGGGCGCCATAAACCGCTCTTTACGAAGTCGTCAGAATTGAAAGCCGTACCTCAGCCCCAAGGTGTCCAACCCCTCGTTGGGCTCGGCCAGGTAGGCGTTCGAGACGTGGTCGAAGAGAATGGAGAGGCGGTGGCGTTCAAGGAAGGTGACGCCGACTTCGACCGGTATGCGAAAGAGCAGGCGGGAGCCGAGCTGCTTGTTGTTGGAATCCTCGGATTCCAGATGCCCGTCGTGCAGGGCGAGCCCCAGGCCGGTGTTGAAAAACAGCCCGTTGCCGAAAAGGAATTCCCACACCGCCCCGCCATAGACCTTGCTGGTATCCCCCTGGCTGTTGATGCTCACCCCGACGTTGGGAAGTACGACCCCGCCCCAGAGAACCATGCTCGGTTGCCGCAGCACGATTTCGGCATTCGCGTCCACCCCGCCCTCGGCGCGGGTGTTGCTCCAAAGCCCGCCCACGTCATGCGCCAGGAGCCCGACCCGGACGCCGTACAAAATGGAGGTGGGGGCGGAGGGATCGGCCCGCGCCGACGGCACCGGGATGAGGTTGGCCGTCAGCAGCAGGGCGATGCCGAAGCGCAGCCATCGCGACATACGCCATCCGCATCCCACCGGTTTCATCCGCACGTGCCCAGATGGGCGTTGAACCAGGCCAGGCAGCGGGCCCAGGCGTCCTTGGCCACGTTTTCGCGGTAGCTGGGGCGGTAGTCCGCATGGAAGGCATGCGGGGCGTTTTCGTATATGACGATCTCGACGGTCCGGCCGGCGGCTTTCAACGCGGCCTCGAGCTCCTTCACATCGGCCACCGGGATCCCCTGGTCGGCCCCCCCGAACAGCCCCAGGAGCGGAGCCCTGATCCGCCCGGCCGCATCGAGCGGCCCCTCGGTGCGCACCCCCGGCGTCTTGGCGGGCTTGATCTGCCCGTACCAGACCACGGCCGCCTGGACGGCGGGGCTGTGGGCGGCAAAGAGCATCGTATAAAGCCCCCCGCGGCAGAACCCCGTCACACCGATCTTCCCCGCCCGGGCGGTCGGATGCCGCTTGGCATAGGCGACAAGGGCATCCAGGTCCCCCATCACCCGGGCATCGGGCACGGCGTTGACCACTTTGAGCAGGGCCTGGCGGTCCTCGATCTGGAGAACCCCGCCCTCGCGGGCGTAAGGTTCGAAGGTGAGGGCGAGGAACCCCCGCCGGGCGAAGCGCCGCACGACATCCTTGACGTAGGCGTGCATACCCCAGATTTCAGGGATCACGATCACTACCGGGCAGGCGCCGGACGCCGCCGGGCGGGCTTCGTAGATCGGCACCTGGAAACCGCCGGAGGCCACCTTGCCCTCGGCGACGCTCAACCCGTCGGCCGGGGTGGTGATGATTTCACCCCCCACGGCCTGGGATGCGAGCGCAAAGCCGGCTACCGCCGCCCCGGCGGCGGTCAATTTGGCCATGAACTGGCGCCGGGACATACCCTCGTATGCGTTCGCGATCCAGTCTTTCTCGAACTCCATACAGACCTCCTTGATTCTGCCCTCTTCGAATGCAAGTCAAGCTTACAAGCGGTGGGAGAGCGGGCGGTTTACAGGTTTATTGAATTAACTAACGCGTTTTTTGCTCGGAGGTCAATCGTCGATTCGGAAGCGGAGCCGTTCCCGTACACCCTAAGCGCCGGGCCCTTCGCGCATGCTGAAATGGTACCGATTTTGCAGTGTTTGGGATCCATGAAGCAGCCGTCGAAAGGCCGAGTGAACAGAAGTGGTTCCAAATCACGATTTTTTACGGTATGTTGAATACAGGACCACGGCGCAACCTGCTCCCCGCTCCCCGACCGCTCGAACTCGTGGCGTCAAATCGCCGTCTGCCCTCTGCCTGCCCGTGTTGTCTTAAACGCGCCGATGATTTAGATTAGGATATAGATATGTAGAATTGTGGTGCCGCCGACGCCAACAACCGTCCGGGCCTGCGCCCCACCGTTTTAGCGATGGCGTTTCGTCGCGTAAGGCCCCTTTTTTCCGCAGGCAAGTTCAAGTGTTGAGGGGAGGAACCCACCGATGACCACCAGGACCCATTCCCTTCCCGCATGATTCTCGAGGGGGGGATCGAGAAGACGACCGTGAACGGACGCACCACCTATGACTTCAAGGTGTTCCGCATCGGACCCAAGCATGTCATCGGCATGTACGAGGAGATCAACAGCTTCGTCTCCTATGTCAAGGACGCAGCCGAGGGTGGCTCCTCGAAGGAGATGGCCTTCGTTCTGGTAGGGGAGCCGGGGAACGGAAAAACCTTCTTTGTGGAATTTCTCGCCGGCCGCTACCGCAGCTTTCTCGGCCGCGAGGAGAACCGCAAATACACCTTCAAGTTCCAGCACCTCGATCAGCTGGGAACCTACGGCCGGATCGCCACGATCGAATCGCAGACCTACGAAGACCCCATGATCCTGGCCACGAACCTCTTTGAGCTGCCCGACGACAACCGCACCTTTCTCACGCGGGAAATGGGGCTGGCCGACCCGGAGGTGGAGACGCTCTTCGCCAACTACCGACCGCTGGGAGCCTGCAGCGGTTTCATCTGGAACGAGATCCGGGCGCACTGCAGCGGGGACCTCGAGCGGATGCTCGCCTTCGTGGAGGTGATACCGGTTCCCCTGACCGAAAGCCTGGGCACGGTCACCGGCAAATACCCCGCCAAGGACAAGATCACCTCCTCGGCCGTCGACCTGCTGGGGGAGGAGTCGATCCAGCGCCTGCTCTACATCACCGACACGAACAATCCCTATCGCTTCGACCTCAGGCGCGGGGCGCTGGCGCGGGTGGCCGGCGGGGGCATCCATTTCAGCGACGAGATTTTCAAAAACAAAAAGGATTTGGTGCAGGTCTACCTGGGCGTGATCCAGAATCGCAACATCGAAATCGACGGCTACAAGTGGCCGATCGACACCCTCATCATCGCCACCAGCAACAACTCCGAGTTCCACCGCTTCCTCTCGGAGAAGGAGGAGGCGCCCATCGTCGACCGCTGCCGCCTGTGCTACGTGGCCCACAACACCAACTACAAGCTGCAGCGGGACTTGACGGCCTACGCCTTGGGCAGTGAGACGCGCACGACCCTCACCAAGGAGAGCCTCCACCAGGACCCCAACCTCAACTACGCCGCCAGCGTGGGCGCCGTTTTGAGCCGGCTGCCGCGATCGGAGAAGCTGACCCCGGTCGAGACCATGAAGCTCGCCGCCGGGGAGGTGGCGGGGGAGAAGAGCATCAAGACCCTGGCGGAGGTGATCGACACCCTGAACCAGGACCCCGAAATCATCAACCGTTTCGGCCAGAAGGGGTTGGGGCAGCGCAATCTGGGGCGCGCCATTCAGCTGTTGATCGAAAGCTCCGAGACGAACGAGGGCCAGTGCATGTTCGCCTGCGATGTCTTCAAGGCCCTGGAGCGCATCGTGCTCGACTATGTGGGCGAGGCCAAGGACCGCGCCAAGTACCTCGAAGACATCAAGACGGCGAAGGGGCTCTACCGCGAGCGCATCATGACCGAGATGTTCAACGCTTATATGGACGAGCCCTTCGCCATTCGCAAGGACGTGATGAACTATGTCAACATGATCATCGGCATCGACGCCGAAAACCTGGGGCCCGACAAGATGTGGAAATACAAGGACCCCCAGAGCGGGGACCTGAAGGCGCTCAAGATCGACGAGCGCTACGTGAACAGCGTCGAGGAGCGCCTGGGCCTGAAGACCGAGGAGCAGCGCGACTCCTTCCGCACCTCCATCCGCAAGATCTACGGCCAGAAGATCTCGGTCGACCCCAACTATGATTTCATGGACAACCTGGAGCTGGTGAAGGCGGTGACCGATGTGCGCCTGAAATCCGATATCGCCGGGGCCGGCAGCCTCATCGGCGCCCTGGCCAACCGGACCAACGAGGAAAACCAGAAGCTCTACGACCGCATGGTTACCACCATGCTCAACAAGCTCGGCTACTGCCGGACCTGCGCCCAGAAGACGATCGAGTATTTCTGCACCCAGGAGGATGAAAACTGAATGACGCATGGGGCAGAGGGCTAAGGGCATAGGGTGGTACCAAAACGACAACTTCCTTCCCTGTGGCGCATGGGCAGCCTCGAAGATGGAGGAATCCACCCAAAGGCTCCCGAAGGACTGATTGTGGACGGCCATGGATGAAACCCTAAAACGCACGGAGCGGACCCGCGAGTCCGAGGAGAGGCTCCGCCGCGGGCGGGAGGGCGAGGGCGCACACCATCCGCCGGCGCCCCAGCCGGCGGCGGCCGGCAGTGCCGGTGGAGCCTTCGATCGGGGCCCTTACGCCTTCCACGACCTCGAGGCACTCCAGCACCTGGCGGCGATGCACCCCTCGGCCGGGGCGAACATCCGCTCGCTCGACGAGCTCCTTGAGCGCGACCGGCAGCGGGAGCAGGACGGGTTTCCACGCAAGATCAACGTCGGCCGGCTGATCAAGCCGGGCCGCAGCGGCAGGCAGAAAGTGGTCATCGTCCCGACGACGGTCGAAGAGAAGCTGATTCACGACACCGCGGTGCGCAGCGCGGAGGATGCCTCCCAGGGCGGCTCCGGCGAGGGCGAGCCCGGCGAGGTCATCGGCGAGCAGCCCGTGCGGGAGGAGGAGCAGCCCGGTGCGGCCGGTCCGGGACAGGGCGAGGGCGGGCCGCACGAAATGGAGTCCAACGCCTACGATCTGGGCCGGATCCTCACGGAAAAGTTCCAGCTCCCCAACCTCACGGACAAGGGCAAGAAACGCTCACTCACCCGCATCAGCTACGACCTGACCGACCGCCACCGGGGCTTCGGCCAGCTGCTCGACAAGAAGGCGACCCTGCGGCGGATCGTGGAGACCAACCTGCACCTGGGCAATATCCCCGACGTCGGGCGCATCGACCCGAGCCGGTTTCTGGTAGCCCCCGGCGACAAGGTCTACCGGGTGCTCTCCCCGGAGAAGGACTACGAGTCCCAGGCCATGGTCTTCTTCCTGCGGGACTACTCGGGCTCCATGGAGGGCCAGTCGACCGTGCTGGTCGTGGCCCAGCACGTGATGATCTACAGCTGGCTCATGTACCAATACGCGATGCAGGTGGAGACCCGCTTCATCCTGCACGACACCGAGGCCAAGGAGGTCCCGGACTTCTACACCTACTACAACTCCAAGGTGGCCGGAGGCACCCAGGTCGCCTCGGCCTACGCCCTGGTCAACGAGATCGTCGAGCGCGACAACATCGCGCGCGATTACAACATCTACATCTTCCACGGCACCGACGGCGACGACTGGGACCGCGACGGCTCCCAGACCATCCCCCAGCTGCGCCGGATGCTCGCCTATGCCAACCGGGTGGGGGTCACCATCGCCCGGCACGGCCGCGACGAGGCTCAGCCCACCGAGGTGGAGAATTACCTGCGCCGCTCCGGGCTGCTCGAGGAAAAGGCCCGGCTGCTGCGGATGGATGTCATGCGCGAGGACGCGGACGAGCCGCGCCTGATCGAAGGTATCAAGAAGCTGATCGCGGAATAGATGGAACTGATCAACCAGCATACCAAGCGCATCATGGAGGGCTGCAAGGAGCGAGCGGCGGCGGCCGGGCTGCGCTTCGAAAAGGAGAGCCTGGAGTACATCGTCACCAACCGGGATCTGCTCGAGCTCACCCCCAAGCTGATGATCCCCACCCTCTACGACTACTGGGTCCACGAGGTCGAGGTATTGCGCGAAAAGGGCCGCTACGAGCTCTACCCGAGCAACCCCTACGAGACCGTCATCAACACCCGCCCGGCCATCTCCTATTACAACGACAACAACCCGGACTGGCTCAACGTGATGATCTTCTACCACGTGCTGGCCCACATCGACTTTTTCCAGAACAACCTCTACTTCCGCCACACCTGGGACTACGATTTCACCGGCCAGGCCCTCTCCGACAAGCGCATGATCGCCCAGCTGCGCTCCGAAAAGGGCCGCTGGGTGGACTACGTCATCGAATTCGCGCGCGGCATCGACAACCTGGTCGGCTTCCACGCCGAGCTCGCACGCCTCACCCGGCCGGAACCCTCCGCGCGCTCCCGGATGCTGGATTTCTACTTCGACCACTTCCTGCAGCAGGGGCGCCGCGTCAAAACCGCCAACTTCATCCAGGAGGTCGAACGCTACAATGCCTGCCGGCGGGAGTCCCCCGACCACGGCGAGCAGGTTTTTTTCGCCGAGGTTCTGCGGAAATACCCGGAATTCGACTCCCTCTACAAGAAAAGCCTGGAAACCAAGGCCGCGCGCCGGCACGACGTGATGCAGTTCATCCTCGAGCGCTCCGAGTTTCTGTCAAAGGAGAAAAACCGCTGGATGAAGCCGGTGGTGGAGGTGGTCCGCAAGACCTCGCTCTTTTTCCAGCCCCAGATCCGCACCAAGATCATGAACGAGGGCTGGGCCAGCTACTGGCACGAGCAGCTCTTCCTGCAGGATGACCGGATCTGCGGCCACGAAGTGGATTTCGCCCGCGTCCACGCCGGCGTTACCGCGATGCCGCGGGTGGGTCTCAACCCCTATGCCCTCGGCATGCGGCTGTTCGCCCACATCAAGGAGCTGGCGGAAAAAGGCCGCTATTCGCTGGATTACCGGCGGCTGACCGATCGCCGGGAGCGCGAGCGCTACGACCGGCAGACGGGAAGGGGGCGGGAGTTTGTGTTCAAGGTGCGCGAGGACCTGAACGACTTTCTCTTCATCAACACCTTCGTGGACCAGGATTTCGTCGACCGCTACCGGCTCTTCGTCGCCGGGCGCCGTCTGAACGAGGGGCGCGGGGTCTGGGAGATCTACGTCAAGAGCCGCTCGGCGGTGGACTACCGCGCGATGCTGCTCTCCCAGCTCTACCACCCGCCCCGGGTCGAGGTCGACCGCACGCGGTCGGAAAACGGGGAACTGGCCCTGGTGCACCGCTTCGAAGGCAAACCGCTGGTGCGCGACTTCATCGCCAACACCCTGCTGGGCATCGAGTTCCTCTGGGGACGGCCGGTTACGCTTGAGACCAGCGAGATCGTCCGCACGGAGTCCGCGGCGGCCGCGCCGGGACCCCCGGGCGCCCAGCCGCCGCCCCCCCGCGAGCGCCGGGCCGAGACGACGGTCTGGCAGCGGGTGCGCTACACCATGAAGGAGCGCAAATTGACGCGGGATGTGATCTGATGCCCATCGACCCTACGACCGATCCCCGGCCCGAACCGGCCGCGGGCGAAGACCCCGTCGCTGCAGCCCTGGATAGCCTTGACCGCGCGGCCGGCGGGCGCGAGCACCGGCAGCCGATCGGATTTGCCGACTTCCTGCGCGAGCTCCAGGCGCGCCCCACGGTCGTCATGCGCAACATCTTCCAGGTGATGCATGACATGATCAAGTCCTATGTGGGGGAGGGGGTCGACGAATACCCCGACGACCCCGAGTCGATCCACTTCGTCTATTACGACTGCAACCGGCTCTTCGTCCAGGAGGTGGACCATCCCTTCTTCGCCGACCGGCTCTTCGCCAACCGCATGGTGAACTTGGCCGAATCGATGAAGCGCGGCGCCCAGCAGAACAAGATCTACATCTTCCGCGGCCCGCCGGGTTGCGGCAAGAGTACCTTCCTCACCAACCTGCTCAAGAAATTCGAGGTCTACACCGCCACCGAGGGCGGCCTGCGCTACGAAGTGGTCTGGCGCTTCGACCGCCGCCGGTTCGGGGCCGCGGCCGGCGAGGCGGGCCACCCCCTGGTCGAGCGGCTGGCGCGGATCATCGACAACATCGAGCGCTGCGAGACCGGCGCCGGACGCGAAGAAGACGGGCGGTGGACCGCCGGTGGGACGGAGGAGGGCGCCGTGGTGGACGAGCGCTTCTTCGAGATCCCCTGCCCCAGCCACGACAACCCCCTGCTCTTGATCCCCAAGGCGCACCGGCGGGCGTTTTTCGACGATCTGTTCCGCAACGATCGGTTCAAATTCCGCCTGGCGACCGAAAAAGAGTACGAATGGGTGTTCAAGGACATGCCCTGCACCTTCTGCAGCTCGCTCTACGACGCTTTGCTCGACCGGCTGAAGCGCCCGCAGCAGGTCTTCGAATGCCTCTTCGCCCGCCCCTACCGCTTCAACCGGCGGATCGGAGAGGGGATCAGCGTCTTCAACCCCGGCGACAAGCCCCTGCGCCAGCAGGCCGTCGGCAACCCCCAGCTCCAGCATCAGCTGAACCGCATCCTGAAGGACAGCCACTCGGTGCGCTACCTCTTCTCGCACTACGCGCGCACCAACAACGGGGTCTATGCGCTGATGGACATCAAGTCCCACAACGCCGAGCGCCTGATCGAGCTGCACAACATCATCAGCGAGGGGCTGCACAAGGTCGAGGACGTCGAGGAGAACGTCAACTCCCTGCTCGTGGCGGTCATGAACCCGGAGGACCAGAAAAACATCGAGGGCTTCCAGAGCTTCCTCGACCGCGTGGAATACATCACCATCCCCTACGTCATGGACCTCAACACCGAAGTGGAGATCTACCGCAACGTCTTCGGCCGCCATATCGACGACCGCTTCCTGCCGCGGGTGCTGCACAACTTCGCACGGGTGATCATCTCCTCGCGCCTGAAGCGGCGCTCCGAGACGATGCTGGAATGGATTCCCGATCCTGAAAAGTACCGGCTCTACTGCGACGAGAACCTGCAGCTGCTCAAGATGGAGATCTACACCGGCCACATTCCGAAATGGCTGCTGGAAGAGGACCGCAAGCGGCTCAACGCCAAGCGGCGGCGGCGCATTATCGCGGAGTCCGAGAGCGAAGGCGATTTCGGCATCTCCGGCCGCGACTCCCTCAAGATCTTCAACGACCTCGTCTCGAGCTACGCCAAGGAAGACAAGCTGATCAACATGTCGGACCTCTGCAAGTTCTTCAGCAAGATCCACCCCGATGTGCGCGAGCTGATCCCGCAGGGTTTACTCGATTCGCTGCTGCGCATGTACGACTACACGGTGCTCCAGGAGGTGAAGGAGTCGCTCTACTACTACAACGAGGAGCAGATCGCACGCGATATCCAGAACTACCTCTTTGCCATCAACTTCGAAGTCGGCACCTCGGTCGTATGCACCTACACCGGCGACCGGCTGGAGGTCACCGAGGAGTTTCTCGCCGGGATCGAATACCGGCTGCTCGGAACGGCGGCAACGCGCTTTCAACGGCTGGAGCTGCGCAAACAGATCCAGCGCGAATACACCGCGCGCACGCTCACCCAGGAGATGATGGTCGAGGGGCTCACCATCCGCCAGACCGAGGTGTTCCAGGACCTGCGCGAGCGCTACATCCACAACCTCAAGGAGAAAGTGCTCGACCCGCTGCTCGAAAACGAGAATTTCCGGCGTGCCATCAAGGAGTTCGACGAGAAGGGGTTCAAGACCTACGACAAGAAGATCAAGGGGGACGTGCGCAGCCTGATCGCCAACCTCGGGAAAAAATACCGCTACACCGAAAAAGGGGCCAAGGAGGTGTGCATCTACGTCATCGACAACGACCTGGCCAAGAAGTTCGCCAACCCGTGAAGCGGCCTGCCGGCCGCCTCATTCCCTGGTCCTGGAATCAAGCTGCGCCTTCAGGCAGTCGCAATATTCCTCGAAGATGAAATACATGCAACGCTCCGCCGCGCGCGATTTTTCATAAAACCGGCAAACGGCCTGCTCCTTCTGCCCGGCAGCCGTGCAACAGGAGATGTGACCGGTCCGGCAGAAATTGACCACCACCCCTTTGACCATATCGGCCTCCTGCCGTCCCCCCGTTGGAATCGAACTCCTCCGCCCTACTGACACCTATCGCTGCAAACGTCGAAAACTTGAGCGGAAAAACACCCCCCACCGTTCGCTCCCGGTCGAGCCTGAAGCGGTTCTTGCACCGACCCGAAAAATAACTATAATATCCAGTTAACATGTTGATTTGAGATATTATCCGGATTTCATGGGCCGGGGAGGAGCCGGGCGGTTCAAAAGGGGGATAAATGGAAAAGCACCAGAAGTTTTCGGTCTGGTACGTGCTGTTGGGCATCTGGGTGGTGCTGATCATCCAGAACATGATCTTCTCGGCCTTCCAGATGAAGGTCATTCCCTACAGCGAATTTCTGAAGGCGCTGGAGGATGGGCGGGTGACGGAGGTCGCCATCACCTCCAACCAGATCCAGGGCCGGATGAAGACCACGGCCGACAGCGCCGATGCGGGGCAGGCGTTCCGAACCATCCGCGTCGACCCGGAGATCTCGGACCGCTTGGCCAAACACGATGTGGCCTTCAAGGGTGAGATCGAGTCGACCTTCCTGCGCGATCTGCTCTCCTGGGTGCTGCCGGTGTTTCTCTTCGTCGGGATCTGGTACTTCATGATCAAGCGCATGCAGGGGCAGCAGCCGGGGTTCATGAGCCTGGGGAAGAACAAGGCCAAGATCTACATGGAAAACGAGGTCGGCGTGCGCTTCGACGACGTCGCCGGGGTGGATGAGTCCAAGCAGGAGCTCAAGGAGATCATCGAATTTCTGAAGGACCCGGGCCGCTTCACCGCGGTCGGCGGCCAGATGCCGCGCGGTGTGCTCCTGGTCGGCCCGCCCGGCACCGGCAAGACCCTGCTCGCCAAGGCCGTGGCCGGCGAGAGTGGAGTGCCCTTCTTCAGCATGAGCGGCTCGGAGTTCGTCGAGATGTTCGTCGGCTTGGGCGCGGCCCGGGTGCGCGACCTCTTCACCCAGGCCAAGACCAAGGCCCCCTGCATCATCTTCATCGACGAGCTCGACGCCCTGGGCAAGGCGCGCGGCATCGGCACCATGGGGGGCCACGACGAGCGCGAGCAGACCCTGAACCAGCTCCTGGTGGAGATGGACGGGTTCGACCCCCA
>JALOOS010000292.1 GCA_025454275.1 Desulfobacterales bacterium
CGTCCCCGAGTAGGGCGAAGGGATTTCGACCGCGGCCTTGTCGGTCTCCACCTCGAGGATGATCTCCCCCTCCTTCACCTCCTGCCCGGCGCTCACGCGAACGGCCAGCACCTCCCCCTCGTGGATCCCTTCCCCCAGGTCCGGAAGCTTGAATTCCCGAGCCATTCACCCCTCCTTTCGATCAGGCGGCCAGCAGGCTGCGGGCCGCGTGCACGATGCGCGGCACACCCGGCAGGTAGTGATTTTCCCGGCTGAAGAACGGGATGACCACATCGTAGCCGGTCACCCGGGCCACCGGCACCTCCAGGTGATAGAAGGCCTTTTCGACCAGCCGTGCGACGATCTCCGCCCCGGGGCCGAAACTGCGCGGCGCCTCGTGGACGACGGCCACCCGGCCGGTTTTCCGGGCCGATGCGACCATCAGGGCGTCGTCCAGCGGCGAAACGGTCAACAGGTCGATGACCTCGGCCTCCACCCCGTGCTTGCGGTGAAGCTCCTCCGCGGCCGCGAGCGTCGGACGCATCATCGCCCCGTAAGCGATCAGGGTGAGGTCCCGCCCCTCGCGGGCCACCACCGAGCGGCTGAGCGGGAGGGTCTCCTCCGCCTCCGGTACCTCCTCCCGAAAAGCCCGGTAAAGGGCCTTGGGTTCGTAGAATACGACCGGGTCCGGGTCGCGGATCGCGCTCACCAGGAGAGACCGTGCATTCCGAGGCCCCGAGGGGATGACCATTTTGATGCCGGGAATGTGGGACCAGAAGGTCTCGCGGCTCTCGGAGTGGTGCTCGAGCGCCCGCACCCCGCCCCCGTAGGGCGCCCGCATGACGAGCGGGACGTGGTAGCGCCCCTGGGAGCGCCAGCGCAGCCGCGCCGCATGGTTTTCGATCTGGTGCAGGGTGTAGTAGCTGAAGCCGGAGAATTGGATCTCGGCGACCGGTTTCAACCCGTAAAGGGCCATGCCGATCGACATGCCGACGATCCCCGATTCGGCGAGCGGCGTGTCCACCACCCGCTTCTCGCCGAACTGTTGCACCAGACCGTCGGTCACCCGGAAGACCCCCCCGTCGAGGCCGATATCCTCTCCGAGGAGGACGACGTCCGGATCGCGCTCCATCTCCTGGCGCAGCGCCAGGTTCAGCGCCTGGACCATGGTCATCTTAGCCATTGCGCCCCTCCCCCCCGATCTCGGCCTGAAGCCGGATGAACTCCTCCCGCTGCTCCTTCAGGTAGGCCGGCATCTCCGCGTAGGCGTGCTCGAACATCAGCAGCGGATCCCCGAGACCCTTCATCTCTTCTTCCGCACGCTCGACCGCCCCCTGGATCTCCGCCTGAACCGCCTCCTCCTCGGCCGCAATCGCCTGCTCGTCCAGGAGTCCCTTGGCCGCCAGGTATTTCTGAAAGCGGGTGATCGGGTCCCGGCCGCGCCACTGCTCCACTTCGGCCTCGGTTCGGTAGCGCTTGGGGTCGTCGGCGGTGGTGTGGACCGCCATGCGGTAGGTGACGCACTCGATCAGCGTCGCCCCCGCCCCGGAGCGGGCCCGCTGCACGGCCTCGTCGGCCGCGGCGTAGACGGCAAGCAGATCGTTGCCGTCGACCTGGATCCCGGCGATCCCGTAGGCCAGTGCCTTCTGCGCCAGCGTGCGCGTGCGGGTCTGCTTGGCGCGCGGGATCGAGATGGCCCACTGGTTGTTCTGGCAGACGAAGACCGCCGGCACCTGGAAGACGCCGGCAAAGTTCAGGGCCTCGTGGAAATCCCCCTGGGAGGTCGCCCCGTCCCCGAAAAAGGCCATGGCCACATCGTCCCTGCCGCGGTACTTCATGGCCCAGGCGATCCCGACCGCGTGCAGGATCTGGGAGCCGACCGGTATGGATATGGGCAGGTCGTTGCGGTCGGCGGGAATCCGGCCGCCTTCGTTGAAGCCGTTGTTGTAGACGATGATGCTCTCCAGGGGCCGGCCGCGCCAGATGTCGGCCGCCATTTCGCGGAAGGCGGGAACGATCCAGTCCGAAGGCCGCAGGATGGCCACCGCTCCCAAATGGGCGGCCTCCTGGCCGGCGATCGGCGGGAAGGTCCCGATGCGGCCCTGGCGTTGGAGGCTCAGAAGGCGCTCGTCGAAGCGGCGCGCCAAAAGCATGGTGCGGTGGAGCCGCAAAAGGGTGTCATCGGGAACAGCGGGCTCGAGCGGCCGGTCCAACTCCCCTTTCTCGTTCAGTATGGAGAGGTGGTCGATGGCCTCGGGCAGCTCCACTCTGGTTCTGGGCATGGAGGGATCCTTTCAACTCATGATCGGTTTCGGTGAAAATTATACCCGCACCGGTAGAGTCAAGAGCAGCCGCCGTGCCTGCGGGCCGGAACTCCGGAGGGATGGTACAGGTGTGGTTATATGCGTTAGCGTGTCCGAATGGTAAGCCCCTGGGTGAGCGGGATCCTCATTCGACGATTTCAAGCACGGCGCGCTTTTTCTGCTTGGCGGAGGCGGCCCCCAGGATGGTGCGGATGGCCTTGGCCGTGCGTCCCTGCTTGCCGATCACCTTTCCCAGGTCCGCCTTGGCGACGCTGAGCTCGAGGACGCTCGCCTGGCTGCCTTCGACCACGTTGACACTCACCTGCTCCGGGAAGTCCACCAACGCCTTGGCAATCGATTCGATCAGCTCTTTCATGGCGCCCTCCTCTCAGCTCGAGGTTCGAAACCTGATTCACACCGGAATCGCGGGAGCACGGGATGTGGCAGTGGAGCTGCGACAGCTGATTTTTTCTTTAACACTTTAGGAGGGCGGGACGCAATAGATCATTCCAAAAAAGAAATGCGATTCAATTTTTCTTGTGTTTTTCAATGAACGCGCTAAATTGGCATTGGATTGGAACAAGCAGGGGGAGATGGAGGGTTGTGAAGGCGGAGGCCATTCGGAGCTGCCGTTTCAAACCGGCTGAAAGGAGAA
>JALOOS010000293.1 GCA_025454275.1 Desulfobacterales bacterium
AACCGCAGCTTCGAGCTGCCGGCCGAGGCTCCGGCCGGCGGGGTCCTCCTCCTGCACGGAATGTCGGATTCGCCCTACAGCCTGCGGACCCTCGGGCGGCGCCTGAATCAGCGGGGCTACTGGGTGATCGGCCTGCGCCTGCCCGGCCACGGCACTGCCCCCTCGGGGCTTCTCGACGTCCGATGGGAGGACATGGCCGCCGCAGTGCGCCTGGGTGCGGCGCATCTGGCCGCCAAGGTGGGGTCCCGCCCGATCCACTTCATCGGCTATTCGACCGGCGCCCCCCTGGCGCTGGACTTCGCCCTCGACGCCCTGGAGGGAAAGGCCGCGCCGGTTCCGGCCGGGCTGGTCTTGATCTCGCCGGCCATCGGGCTCCACCCGGCGGCGGCGTTGGCGGTCTGGAAGCGCCGGCTTTCTGCGGTGCCGGGCCTGGGGGGCCTGGCTTGGCTCCTTATCGAGCGGGAATTCGACCCCTTCAAGTACAACTCCTTCACCACCAATGCCGGGGAGCAGGTTCACCGCCTGACCCAGTCGGTGGCCGGCCGCATCGAGGCCCGGGCGCGCTCCCACCCCGACCGCGTCCTGCCGCCGACGCTCGTGATCAAATCGAATGCGGACGCAACCGTTGCGACGGATGCCGTGGTGGATCGGCTGCTCGGACGCCTCGACCCGCATCGCCATGAGCTGGTGCTGTTCGATATCAACCGCTGCGAGGCGCAGTCCATCCTCCTATTTACGGACCCGAGCTCGCTAACCATCCGTCTGGTCGGCGACGGCAGCCTGCCCTTCGCCGTGACCCTCGTCACCAACGAAGGCCCGGAGAGCCAAGTGGTCGTCGCCCGCCGCCAGGCGCCCTTCTCCACCGGGTTCTCGCCAACCGAGCCCCTGGGTCTCGCCTGGCCGCCCGGGGTGGTTTCGCTGTCGCACGTGGCCTTGCCCTTTTCCCCGGACGACCCGCTCTACGGCCGGCGTCCGCCCGAGAGCAAGGATCTCCTCTTCCTCGGCCAGATGGCGATCCAGGGGGAGCGGGGGCTCCTCACGCTGCCGCTGGAGTGGCTGCTGCGCCTGCGGTATAACCCGTTCTACGACTACCTGGAAGCGCGGGTGCTGGCCTGGGTGGAGAGCGCCGGGGATTAGCAGGCGGTTTAGGTCGAGGGGACCGGCCCCGCCACGCCCTGACGCCCATGTCGGTTTCTGGGCAACCGGTTCCTCCTTGACTTGGGAAGCAATTTGCCGTTAAAGCAGTAGAAGAGAAATATCTCTGTCGTCCGCTTTCGTTTCTTTTACTTCACACTCAACCAAAGGAGGTTCCAATGTCCCAGTTGGTCGCAGTCGAATTTCACGATGAGCACACCGCATTTGCCGTGCGGGCGGAGTTGGCCAAGATGCAGAAAGAGTACCTGATCGACATGAAGGACGTGGTGGTCGTCACCAAGGATGAAAAGGGCAAGGTCAAGCTCCATCAAGCGGCCAACCTGACCATGGCCGGTGCCGTGAGCGGCAGCTTCTGGGGCATGCTGATCGGCGTTCTCTTCCTCAACCCGTTTTTGGGCGCAGCGGTCGGCGCCGGCGCCGGCGCTTTGAGCGGCAAGCTCTCCGACATCGGGATCGAAGACAACTTCATGAAGGAGTTCGCCAAAGACTTCACCCCCGGGGCATCGGCCCTGTTCGTGCTGTTTCGGCAGGCGACGGCCGACAAGGTGCTGGAGCGGCTGAAAGGCTTCAAGGGCAAAGTTTTGAAGACGAATCTCAGCATCGACAGCGAGAAGCGGCTGCGCCAGGTGCTTGAGGGATAGCCGGCCGCCCGGGTCTCTGCATGGAGGCAAGGGATTTACCCCGACGCCCGACCAGGAGAAGGAGGAATCGTACGATGCTGGAAGAACTGACTGAAACGCTGAGGCCGTCCAGAACCGAAACTCTCGCCAAGGCCTTTTCGCGATGGGGCCGGAGCGGTTTCTGGGCGCTGCTGGTGATGGGGGCGCTCCCCCTGATCATCATGGTCTACACGTTCGTCTTCACCGGCCGGGCGGCCGGCAGCGCCCGCTCCGGGCTGCCTCTCGTCCAGTTCTTTTCAACGGCCGGCCTCCTGCTCCTGGTCTTCCTGGCCTTGTGGTTCCACCGCTACACCCGCATCGCCGCACGCCTTCAGGATCCGGCAAAACGACCCTCGGACGCCTCCCTGCGCAAGACCGTCTGGACGGGGGTGGTGGCGGCAAGCATCGCCATCCTCTTCTCGATGCTGGTGCTGCTTCTGGAGGTGGGCACCCTGCTGTTCTATTTCCTGTCGGCCCCGCAGGCGGGCGTGCCGACCGTTCAGACCACGGGGGCGGCGGTTGCCACGTGGGTCTCGGCGGTGGACATGATGAACCTGCTGTCCGTGATCCTGACCCTGGGAGGGGAGATTTTCGCTCTGATCTTCGGGCTCCTGCTCCTGTTCCGAACCTTGCAGGATGCACCGCAGGCAAACGCGGCCGCCCACTGATTCACTCCATCTCACCCTTATCGATCCATCCTCGCTCACCCGGGCCTCCCCGCCGTAATCGAGAGGCCCGGGGGAGAGAGGCGGCGGAATCATGACGCGTCTGAAGCTCACTTCCTGGCTCCTGCTCGGCGTGCTCCTCCTTTTGGCCGGGGTGGGAGCGGTGTTGATGACCGTCGACCCCGCCGTGTTCCGCGGCCAGCTCGAGGCCCGCGCTGCAGCGGCCTTCGGCCGGCCGGTTCAGCTGGGCGGGCCGATCCGCCTCGATCGCTCGCTCACCCCGCGCCTCGTCATCGGTGGCATAAAAATCCCCAACCCGGAAGGTCACCGCGATGACGACCTCGCCACGGCCGAAGAGGTCGCCGTCCAGGTGGCCCTGCTCCCGCTGCTGCGGGGGGATCTGCAGGTCCTGGAGGTGCGCTTCTCGGGGGTGAAGATCT
>JALOOS010000294.1 GCA_025454275.1 Desulfobacterales bacterium
GAGGCCCGCCGGGCCGGAAAGGAGCTCGCCGAGGCGCTCCGGGCAGACGCCCCCGGGGCGTGATCTCATTATGGAATGGACCTTCGAACCGATTTCGCTCGACCGCCAGCACGATTATCGCGCGCGTCTCTCCCGGGTGCCGCAGCTGGCCTCGGATTACAGCTTTCTCAATCTCTGGGCCTGGGCCGAAGAGTATGGTCTCACCTGGGCCTGGAACGGGGATCTCGTCTGGATCAAGCAGACCCTCCCGCAGGAGGCGCTCTGGGCGCCCGTGGGGGCCTGGGCGGCCGTTGACTGGCCGCAGCTCTTTTCGAGCGCCCTTCCGGCCGGACGCACCTTCATCCGCGTGCCCGAGCGGCTCGCCGCGCTCTGGCAGGAGCAGCTCGGAGCCCGGGTGGCCGTCACCCCGGAGCGCGGCCACTGGGATTACATCTACGCTGTCGACGAACTCGTGGAGCTGCCGGGCAACCGCTTTCACAACAAGAAGAATCTGCTCAGCCAGTTCACCAAGGCCCACGCCTTCACCTATATGGATTTCGGCCCGCGCCTGATCGACCAGGCCATGGCCATGCAGGAGGACTGGTGCACCTGGCGCGACTGCGAGTCCTCCGACATGCTGGCCTCCGAGAACCGCGCCATCCTGCGGATCTTAAACCGCTGGGACCGCTTCGACCGGATCATGGGCGGGGCGATCTTCGTGGAGAACATCATCGTCGCCTACACCCTGGCCGAGCCGCTGACCGATGAGACCCTCGTCATCCATTTCGAGAAGGGCTGCCCGGCCTACAAGGGGGTCTACCAGGCCATCAACCAGATGTTTCTGGCGCGCGCGGCCGGGGGCTTCCGGTACGTCAATCGCGAACAGGACCTGGGCAGCGAGGGGCTGCGCAAGGCGAAGCTCTCCTACAACCCGGTCGACTTCCTGAAAAAGTCGAACGTCACGATCGCCGCCTGACGGCGGGGGGCCGCGGCGGACATCCCCCGTTATAATCCGGCCGGGCCGCGCGGGCCCGGCCCGGGAGGCCAACCAATGACATCCAAGGCCAGAAAGCCGGATTTCTGCAAACCGGGCGAGGAGGCGATCGTGCGCAGCCGGGCGCGGCTGCCCGAGGTCGCCGAGGCCATCATCGCCAGCTGCGCGGATGCCGCCTGCTACACCCACGTCGACTACGAGCCGATCCCTTTCCGCCAGGCGGTGGTCGACACCATCGAGCGGCTGCGGGAGCTGCTCTTCCCGGGCTACTTCAGCCCCCACAAGATCGACCCCGTCACCCTGCGCTACAGCACTGGGAAAACGGCGGCCGAGGTGTTCGATCTGCTCTCCGAGCAGATCTGCCACAGCATCCGCCACGACTGCTTCCGCTACGACCGGCCCTGCGAGGAGTGCGAGCCGCGCGGCCACGAGCTGGCCCTGAGGCTCCTGGAGGAGATCCCCGCCATCCGCCGGGTGCTGGCCACCGATGTGCGCGCCCTCTACGACGGGGACCCGGCGGCGAAGAGCCACGACGAGATCATCTTCAGCTACCCCGGGATCTTCGCCATCGCGGTCTACCGCGTCGCCCATCGCCTCTACGCGATGGACGTGCCGCTGCTGCCGCGTATCATGAGCGAGCATGCCCACAGCATCACGGGCATCGACATCCACCCCGGGGCCGAGATCGGCGAGCGCTTCGCCATCGACCACGGCACCGGGGTCGTCATCGGCGAGACCGCCCGGATCGGAAAGAACGTGCGGATCTACCAGGGAGTCACCCTGGGGGCGCTCTCGCTGCCGCGCGACGCGGGCGAGTCCTTCCGCGGCAAGAAGCGCCATCCCACGATCGAGGACGATGTCATCATCTACTCCGGGGCCACCATCCTGGGCGGGGAGACCGTCATCGGCGCCCGCTCGGTCATCGGCGGCAACGTCTGGATCACCGAGTCCGTGCCGCCCGACACGCTGGTGGTCATGGAGACACCCCGGCTCATCTACAAGTCCAAGGCGGAGGCGCCCTCCGCCGGCACCGGAAAGGAGAAGGCGGAATGAGATTTTATTCCACCATCGGCAGCACGATCGGCGGCACCCCCCTCGTCCGGCTGAACCGCATGGCGGCGGGCCTGAAGGCGACAGTTTTCGCGAAGCTCGAGTTTTTCAACCCGCTCGGCAGCGTCAAGGACCGGATCGCATCGGCCATGATCGCGGCCGCAGAGCGCGAGGGCCGGATCGGCCCCCGCACCCGGATCGTCGAGTACCGCCTCTGCCTGACCATGCCGGAGACCATGAGCATGGAACGCCGCAAGCTCCTCACCCACCTCGGCGCCGAGCTCGTCCTCACCCCGGGCCCCCAGGGCATGGGGGGCGCCATCGAGAAGGCGCGCGAGATCCTCGCGGCGGACCCGGAGGCTTTCATGCCCGACCAGTTCGCCAACCCCGCCAACCCCCGGGTCCACCGCGAGACCACGGCCGAGGAGATCTGGCGGGACACCGAGGGGCAGGCGGAGATCCTGGTGGCGGGGGTGGGCACCGGCGGCACCATCACCGGGATCTCCCAGGTGATGAAAGCGCGCAGGCCCTCGTTCCGCACGGTCGCGGTCGAGCCCGAGGGCTCCCCGGTGCTCTCGGGCGGAGCGAAGGGGCCGCACAAGATCCAGGGGATCGGCGCCGGCTTCATCCCCACGGTGCTCGACCGCACGCTGCTCGATGAGATCATCCCGGTCTCGAACGAAGCCGCCTTCGAGACGGCCCGCGATCTCGCCAAGAAGGAGGGGATTCTCTGCGGCATCTCCTCGGGGGCCGCCGTCTACGCCGCGCTCAAGGTGGCCGCACGGCCAGAGGCCGCGGGCAAGCTCATCGTCGTCATCCTCGCCAGCACCGGCGAGCGCTACATCAGCACCGAGCTTTTCCAGTAGGCCCGCCTGCGACAGCCGATGAGAGGTCTGTATACCGGATCCGTGATGCGGGATGCATGGTTCAGAAGGCCGGGGTCGGTATCGGAATCGGTATCGGCCTTTCAAGGCCCCTTGCGCCAAGCGCCGATCCATCGGGTTCGAAGCCCTGAAGATCGAATCCGAACCCGATACCGACCCCGATGGATGCGTTGTTTCCGATCGAGGTCGGAATTGAAGCAAAAAAAATTCCCCTGCACCTTCGCCTCACTCCTCGAAGCGCTTCAACCGCTCCTCGGTTGAGGGGTGGGTGGAGAGATAGTTCGACAGGCGCCCTTCCCCATCCCCCCCTTCCCGCTCTTTCTGCCCCTGGAGCCGGCGCATCAGGTCGGCGAAATGGCGCGGGGGAATCCCGTTCGCCTTCAGGTAGTCGAGGGCGTACTGGTCGGCTTCGCGCTCGAACTCGCGCGAGTAGGCGAGCTCGGTCAAGGTGACCGGAAGCCCGATGAAAAGCTGCGAGGTGCCCGAGGCATCCCCGGTGATGGCCAGCAAGAGGAAGGAGAGGATCGAGCCCTGGATGATCCGCTGGAGCCCATGGCGGAGGGCCACATGGCCGGTTTCGTGGGCGAGCACGGAGAGAAGCTCCTCGTCGCGGTGCGCGGTCGCGACCATTTCATCGGTAAAGATGATGGCCCCGCACGGCAGGGCGAAGGCGTTGGCGCCGAGACGCCCACCGTTGCGGAAGTGCACCTCGAGCGACAGGTCGGGATGGGCCTCGATCAGCGGCTGAAAGGTCTCTGCCAGGCGCGCCTGGACCGCCGGGTCGAGCTCGGTCGGTGTGAGGACCGATCCGTCCAGGGCGCTCAGGGTCTGACGGCCCACTTGCTCGACCAGGGACTGGGGCAGATGGTGCGCGGTGAAGCGCGCGGCCGCCGGCACCCCGTAGCGGCCAGCCAAAACCAGGATGGCGAGCAGCGCTGCGAGGCAGACCAGGATGTAGCGCTTCCGGGTCTCGAGGATATGAACCGCGTGCAACCAGGGGGTGCGGGCAAAGCGCGCCAGGATCTCGTCCACCGCACGGTTGTCCTCGGTCTCGAACTTCTCCCCACCCGGGAAATAGAGGTGGCGGGCCGAATCGGCCACGCGCGGCGAGGCCTTGAGATCGAAGCGGGAAAGGGCGATCAGCCGCCCCCCGCCGCCGGCCGCCTCGACCTGGACGGCCCCGGTATCGAACACCCGGCAGACCGCCGGCATCTGGGTCGAGGTCTTGCCGTCATAGAAGTAACCGCGGATCGCGATCATAGCCCAAAGTCGAAATCGAAGAGATCCGCCGAGGCATCGCCCAGCGCCCCCACCTTGGCCTGTTCCCCGGCCACGAAACTCTCCAGGTCCCCGGAGGGCACGAGGCTCAGGTGGTGGACCCTGTAGTTCGTCGTGCGCACCCTGGCCCAGGGGTGGAAGAAACCCAGGGTGAGGGCGGTAAGCAGCGTGTTGGTCAGGACCAGCCACGCGTAGCCCTTCACCTCCATCACGGAGGCCAGCCGGTGCCCTCCCGGGCGGCTCGCATTGTAGAAGAGGTTTCCGCTTTTAACCGCAAAAAAGGCAAACCCGCACAGGTAGATCGGCAGGACCAGAATGGCGAACAAAGGAGAGACCATCACGGCACCGGCGATGAGGGCGATTGCCGCAATCGTCCAGAGCGAGAGCCCCATGAAGATCCGGTAGTAATCGCGCCCGGTCGCCTGGAAGCTGAAGCCGGTCCGGCCGAAAGAGCTGTTCTCGACCAGGAAACGCCGCTGCCGATAAAAGGCATAGGGCGCAAGCACTCCGAGCGTCAGCATGGCCAGCGCCGGCCAGAGCGTATAGACCTTCAAGGCCTCCTTGTAGCTGCTGCTGAACCCGAAGCGGATGTTGCGCCAGGCGCTGTGACGGGCGTTGAAGGCGAGCGCACGCGTGACCAGCCAAGGGAAAGCGAAGGTGAACCCCGCCAGAAAGACCACCTCCACGAAGGGCAGAAAGGCGGAGAGCAGGCTGTAGACGATCAAAACCCCTCCGACGATCGCCCGGCCCTTCAGGATCTGCTGCGGGTTCGCCAGGTACTCGAAGGA
>JALOOS010000046.1 GCA_025454275.1 Desulfobacterales bacterium
GCGGTGCCGATCAGGATCAGCTCATCGCCTTTTTCCAGCACGGTCGCGGGTTCCGGGTTGATCATCATCCGCTCGTTGCGTTTGATGGCGATGATGCTGCAGCCGGTCTCCTCCCGGATCCGCAGGTCATGCAGCGGCTTGCCGGCCAGCGCCCGGTTCAGGAGCGAGCGGAAGATGTTCAAGCCCTCCGAAACCACCAGCAGCTTTTCGGGATTGAGGAGATTCATGATGGTGGCGGTGCAGAGCGAGGCGAAGGACATCACCAGGTTGGCACCGGCCCGGTGAAGCGTGTTGATGTTTCTATCGAGGCTGGCACGGCTGATGATCTGGACATCGGGCCGCAGCCTCCGGCAGTAGATCGTGAGGTAGATGTTCAGGTCGTCGTCATGGGTCGTGATGATGATCGAAGGGGTGTCGTTGATTCCGGCCTGGACCAGGACATCCAGGTCGGCGGCGCTACCCTGGATCACATACTCATCGCTCTGAGCCAGGGCCGCCTTCTTTTCGACCACCCGGTAGTCGATCCCCATCCTCTTCAACGTGCGGGCCACCGAGAGCCCCACCCGGCCCCCGCCCAAAACGAGAACGGGCCCTTTCGCCTCATTGAGCTGTTCGCCGGGCCCCACGAGCTTGTCGTAGCGATCGAGCTGCTCCCCGGAGCCGGCCAGTACGAGCACGGTCGCCGCTCCGATCCGGGTCTGCGGGCCGGGGAGCCGGAACCGGCCCTGCTCCCAGACCCCGACGACGTTCACCCCGGTCCGCTCGCGCAGCCGGCTCTCGGCCAGGGTCTTGCCTTGGAGCGGAGTGCGCATGGCCGGCGCCTCGGCGATCAGAAGCTCATCGAACCGGCCGATCACATTGGCCTTCATGCTCAGCCCCATGACCCGCCGGGCGAGGGCCTGGCCCAGCATCTTGGTGAACTGGAAGGTGTGCGTGCTGCCGGCGAGCTGGAGAATGTCGAGCGAGTCCTCGTGGTCGGCGTTGGTGACCGTGGTGACCGTGTCGGAGACCTCGCGGATGGTGAAGATGATGTTGGTGCTGGCGACATCGTCGTTCATGACGACCACCAGCGCCGCGTGCTGAACGCGCAGGCGGTTGTATGTCTCCGGGTCGTCCAGTTCCCCCACCACCACCCGCAGGCCCATCTCGTAAAGGCTCAGGGCCTCCTGCAGGTCGGAGATCAGAATGACGTTCGGAATGTTGTACTGGTTGAGCTTGTCGACCAGGTTGGCCGCCACCGCATCGAAATGGGTCAGGATGACGTGGCCGGCCATGGCGTCCGGAACCGCTCGCGGGGCGCGGGCCTTGTTCTGCGCCTCCAACCAGGGGGCGTAGAAGAACTGGATGAAGGTGAAGGGCAGCATGATCAGCAGGAAGACGACCCCGGTCAACAGCACGAGGATGGAGAACAACCGGCCCAGGTCGGAGGCGAAGGTGATGTCGCCGAAGCCCAGGGTCGACATCACGGTCAGCGTCCAGTAGAAGCCGGTGATCCAGGTATGCTCCCGCCCCTCATACCCCATCAGGAAGTGGAAGAGGACGCTATATAGAACAAAGAAAAAAAGCAGCAAGACGAGAAAGCGCACCAGCAGCCGGGTGTTGCTCTTCTGGTTGGCGCGGTTCACCAGCGCCGTCATCTCGGACATGAAGAATTTCATGGGCGCACTCGCAGCATCCGATCTGCGCCGTCACGAACCGGAAACCATCGGCCCCGGGAGGCTGATGCTTTCCCGCCGGCAGGCGCACCCGGCCGTCAACTCATCGATCTGCCGGTCTTTTTCAGCCCACAGCGTGTTCAGCCACTGTTGGAATCGAAGGCGGAAGCCTCCGTCCCCCACGGCATCCCCGATCAGCTCGGGGCCGACCGGCAGGGAACGCACCCTCACCTTGATCTCGGCGATACGGCCGCAGATCAGCGCCCAGAAGCTGTGTCGGCCGCCCGGGTAGACGATGGTGACATCCAGGACCCGGTGGATCCGGTCCCCCATGGCGTGCAGCACGGAGGCGATGCCGCCGGCCCGCGGCTTGAGCAGGTGGGTGTACGGGGATCCCTGCTGCCGGTGCTTTTGAAGAGTGAAGCGGGTGCCTTCGACAAAATTCATGATCGAAATGGGCAGCTGTTTGAACCGCTCGCAGGCCTTGCGCGTGATCTCGAGGTCTTTTCCGCGCAGATGGGGCTTTTGCTCGAGTTGCTGCCTCGAGAAGCGCTTGATGAAAGGAAAATCCAGGGCCCACCAGGCCTGCCCCAGGAAAGGTAGCCAGAAGAGCTCCTTTTTGATGAAAAATTTCAAAAAGGGGATCTTGCGATGAAAGACCCGCTGCAGGACGACGATGTCCGTCCAGGACTGGTGATTGGCCAGCACCAGGTACCACTGGGACAGGTCCAGCTGCTCGGCCCCCTGGACGTCCCACCGCGTGGAAGTGGTCAACCTCTGGGTCAGGTTGTTGCCCCAGATCCAATTTTCGGCGATGGCATTGAGCACCCGGCCGCAGCCGCGGCGCCAGCCGCGCAGGGGCAGCAGGGCCTTGAGGGCCGTCATGAGGAAAAGCGGGATGCACCAGAAAAACGTGTTCCCCACGAAAAGAACCAATGCCAGAATTCCCCGGACCGGCCCCGGCAGGGTTTTCAACATGGATGACCCTCGACACCTGCGCCATATTTTTGAGGAATCCGGCCCGAGGGGAAAGGGCCGGGCCGTTTTTTCGGCGGCGCCGTTTTTCGATTATATGAGGTTCCGGTGTCCGCTTCAACGCATTTTCGTGAACCCTCCGCCTCGCCCAGTCGATCCGATTCCCGAAACCTGCTTGCCAATCGATTCAAGGCAGTTTAGGTTCCTCCTCATAACCGATGCAGGGAGGTTTACGCGTGACCCTGGAACAGGCGGCGCGGACCCGCAAAAATTTAGGCAGGATCGGCGCCCTGATCTTCATCCTTTTTTTCGGATCGGTGCTGGACAGCTGCGTGGCGCGGTTCCGGGAGCCGCTCTTCACCGTTCACCTCCTTCCGGGGACAAGCGAACTGGTCGAGGGCCAGGTGGACCACGACCTGAAAGAGCTCTCCCAGCTGCGGGTCGAGAGATCGCATGACGCCGTTCAGCTCACGATCGACCGGTTTCAACCCGGGTACTGGCTGGGGGGCAATATGTGGATCGGCGCCATATCGGCCGCCACCGCCGCCCCTCACGGCACCTACGAGCTTCTGGTCTTCGCCCTCGACAAGCCGCGCAAAGCACCGGTGGCGGCCTTTCGTGCGATCGTCTATCCGGATGAAGCGGCGCTGCGCGCGAGCTACCTCTCCCTGATCCGGCGGGCCTTCGACGTCGCCCCGGGGAGGGTGGCTCTCGCCCTGGTCCCGGCGCTCGCGCTGGTGCTGGGGCTGATGTATCTGCTCGGACGCCGCATGGAGCGCTTGCTGGCGGAGCTGGGTCGGGCCGAGGTATTCATGGTCAAGGCGGCGCCCGGCGGGTACGATCTCTATTTCGGGTTGGGCCGCCGCCATGGGGTCGAGGAAGGGATGATGGTTCAGGTGGTCGCGGAGAACGACCGGTTGATCTGCGACGCCGTGGTCCGTCAGGTGTATGAGGACAACGCCGTGGCCCTGGCCGATGATCGCGCTGAAAAACTGCCGCACGGCGCGGTAGTGGTGAGGACGGCCGGGGCCGAAAAAACAGAGTGATTGAACCGGGGGCGTGCATGGAATATATTAATTTCATCGTTTTAGTGTTCGGCTCGATCATCATCGGATTGGTCATCGGAAACTACATCCGCAATCGCCGCAAGCCCTAACCGGGTCGACTAGACGGATCGGTCTGTCAGCGGCCAGTAAGAACCAATCCGTTCTCCAGGCCTCACAGCCTTAAAAGTTCACCTCGGCCGCAATCAGGAAGGAAGCATGAAGCTCTTCTCCAAGGCGGTCTCCTGCCGCCTGCTCGCCGACCCGAAAGGCCCTGCCGCTCAGCGTTTTCAGCACTACGAGGCCTTTCTTTACCACAACCACCGGGCGCTCCGGCTCCTCGCCGAACTGGAGCTACTGGACCGGGGGGCCGGACTGGCGACCCTCGCCGCCATCCGCCGCCGGACCAAGGAGCTCCTGGAGGAGGTGCAGGGCCTTCTGACCGCGCTGATCGCCTTGGCCGACCATCGCTATGCGGAGCTGCTCCCGGTCTTGGAAAAGGTGGCTTCCGATCTGGCGCCCTTGACCGAGAGCCGCCGCTCCGCCGTCGAAGGCCCGCTGGCGCTGGCCTTTCCGGACCTGGGAAGACGTCACACCGACCTGGCCGGGGCCAAGGCGGTCAACTTGGCACGGATCAAAAACGAGCTCGGCCTGCCGGCACCCGACGGCTTTGTCGTGACCGCAGCGGGATTCGACCTGTTTTTAAGGGAGAATCACCTGCTCGAACCCATCGAGGAGATGCTCGCCGGCTACGACCCGGACGAGGAAGCGTGCGACACGGCCTGCCGCCGCCTCCAGGACCGGATCCGGGAGGCCCCCCTGCCCGAGGCACTGGCCGCCGCCATCGACCGGGAGTACCGCTCGCTGGCCGCCCGCCGCAGAAGCCCGACACAGGTGGCCGTGCGCAGCAGCGCCATAGGGGAGGACACCGAGGCTTCCTTCGCCGGCCAGTACACCAGTGTGCTGCCGGTCGCCCCGGCAGAGATTTTCTCCGCCTACAAAACCGTTCTATCCAGCAAGTACACCCCGCGCGCCATCACCTACCGGCTGCGCTACGGGTTGACCGATGCGGAAACACCCATGGCCGTGGCCGTCGTCGTCATGATCGCGCCGCGGGCGAGCGGGGTGCTCTACACCCAGGACCCCTCGCAGCCATCCGCCGGCGAGGCCCGGGTCGACGCCGCTCTCGGCCTGGGAGAACAGGTGGTGGGAGGCACGGCCTCGCCGGACGTTTTCCGGGTCGAACGCGACTCGCTCAGGATCGTCCAGCGACACATCCAGCCCAAGGAGGGGGATCCCGATCCCAAAACTCCCCGGCCGGCCGTCGCGGAGGAGGCTCTCGCCGCGCTAGTGGAATCCGGCCTGAAGATGGAAGCCCATTTCGGCGCCCCCCAGGACATCGAATGGGCCGAGGATGAGAACGGAGGACTCTATTTTTTACAGACCCGCCCGCTGGCAATGGCCCCCGACGGCGGAAACACTTCTGAGGCGGACCTCTCCGGGCTGAGGCTCCTCATCTCCGCCGGCCAGACGGCGTCGCCCGGCCGGGTGTCGGGCAAGGCGGTTCTGGCGGCGGCCGAATTGACGCCGGCCGAGGCCGAAGAGGCGATCCTGATCGCACGCACGGCCGCCCCGGAGTTGGCTCCCTTCATGGGCCGGGTGCGCGGGCTCATCACCGACCTGGGCGGGGTCGCCAGCCACCTGGCTTCGGTAGCGCGCGAGTTCAACGTCCCGGCCCTGATGGACACGCGGCAGGCCACCGCATTGATATCAAACGGGCAGGAGGTCACGCTTCTGGCCGACGCAGGCCAGGTCTACCTGGGCCTGGTTCCGGAACTCTCGCGCACGCTGCCGCGCCGCAGACCCGAAGACGACCGCGGGCCGATCGGACGGCACCTGCGGCGGCTGCTCGATCGGATCTCCCCGTTGAACCTGACCGACCCCGCCGCCCCGGAGTTCTCCCCGAGCGGTTGCCGCACCCTGCACGACCTGATCCGTTTCGCCCACGAAAAGGCCATGGCGGAGATGTTCAACCTCTCGAAGCTGGCCGATGCGTCCGTCGTCTCCCGCAAAATGAGCGCCAACATTCCGCTCTCGCTCTACTTCATCGATCTCGGCGGCGGGCTCGCCCCCGAGCTCACCTCCTGCGACGATATTCGCAGCGAGCACATCCGCTCACGCCCCATGGCGGCCTTGTGGCGCGGTCTGACTCACCCGGGGATCAGCTGGTCCGGAACCGTGGATCTCAGCGCGCGCAACTTCATGGCGCTCATGGCCGGCAGCATCGGACCCGAAAACGCCGCTCCGCCCGCCGTCGATTCGTATGCGCTCGTCTCCCGGGACTACCTCAATCTCAGCGTCAAATTCGGTTATCACTACTCGAACATCGAGACCCGCTGCGCGGACGACCCCAATGCCAACAGCATCACCCTTCAGTTCGCAGGCGGAGCCGGCACCGCGGCGGGCAAGGCCCTGCGCATCGCTTTCCTGACCGGGGTCCTCGAACGCCTGGGATTCGAGGTGGCGGTGCACGGCGCCTCCTTCCAAGCCTCCCTGAAGGGCGCGGAGGCCGCGACCATCGAGGAGGCGCTCGATCAGACCGGGCGGCTGCTCGGCTGCAGCCGGCTGCTGGATCTTGCAATCCCGAACCAGGCCGAGGCCAAGGCCTTGGTCGAACTCTTCTTCAAGGAAGATTATGATTTCCTGGGCCGCTCGGAAGCGCGCCTGCCGGGATTTTACGCTTCGATGGGGGAGTGGTCACAGACCGAGATGGAGGAAGGGACCGTGATCCTCCAGGACGGCTCGAGCATGTCCGGCACGGTCTCCTGCACCCTGCACGGGGCCCTGGAAAAGGTGCTGGGCGGCCGCTACCGGAGCTTTTTGGAAAACCGCCATGCCCGGCACTATTACCCGGTGGCGGTCATGCGGGAGAGCAGGTGCACGGACGGCCGTATCCAGGTCGAGGTCCGGATCAGCGCCGGCTGCATCGATCTGGCCGCCGGGCTTGCCTTCGGACTTGCGAACGTGGGCAACAGCCTGGTGCTTGCGGCCGATGCCAGCGCGGGCGAGCTCCAGCTGCTGCAATTTGTCAACAACACCCGCGGTTTCCTTGAACGCACGAAAATCAGCATCCCCATGGACCGCTGGATGACGCTCGCAGTGCGCGTGAAAGGAAATGAAATCAATGGCTTCCTCGACGGCAGGCCCAGCCTGAAGTTCACCGCCTCCCAGCCGGTAGCGGGGCACGTGGGGCTGTGGTGCAAGGGCGACACAACCGCCTGGTTCCGGAACCTGGAAATGGAAGGCGGTGGGGATCATGCGGAGAAGCGATGACGGCCGATCAATACACCATCACGGTCATCCTGACCGGCATGATCGTGCTTTTCATCTGGGACCGCTGGCGGCACGACTTCGTATCGATCGCCGGGTTGCTTGCCTGCGTCTTCACCGGGCTGGTGGCTCCCGGCGAGGCCTTCGCCGGTTTCGGCCACCCTGCGGTCATCACCGTGGCCGGGGTATTGATCCTGAGCGGGGTCCTGGAATCCTCGGGGGCGGCCGACGTCCTGGTACGCACCGTCATGCCGCGGTCGGCCGGGCCGACCCTGACCATCGCCGTCCTGGTGGGCCTTGCGGCGGTGATGTCCGCCTTCATGAACAACGTGGGCGCGCTTGCGCTCCTCATCCCGGTTGCGATCCAGATCGCCGCTCGCCAGAAGCTGCCCCCCGGACGCCTCCTCATGCCGCTCGCCTTCGGCTCGATCCTGGGCGGCATGACGACCCTGATCGGCACTCCGCCCAACTTGATCGTCTCGGGCTTTCGCGCCCAAAACGGGGCCGAAACATTTGCCATGTTCGACTTCACACCGGTGGGGGTGGCGGTGGCCGGGGCCGGAATCCTCTTCATCGCCCTGTTCGGCTGGCGGCTTGTCCCGGAACGCCGTAAAGCCGGCTCCCAAGGCTTTGAGATCGGCGCCTATCTGACCGAGGCCCGCGTGCCGGAGAAATCCAAGGCGGCCGGGAAAACGCTCTATGAGATCGAGCAGGCCCTGGATGAGGCGGACGCCCAGGTGGTGGGGCTCATACGCCATGACCTGCGCATCCCGGCCCCCGACCCGCGACGCCGGATCCAACCCGACGACATCCTGGTGATCGAGGCGGACCCGCCGGCGCTCAGGGAGTCGCTATCTATTCTCGGCCTTAAGCTCGAGGAGGACAAGCCGGCCGATTGGGAGGAGACCCTTCGGGAATGCAGGGAGCACCCCGAAGGGGAGCAGGCTGCCCGGTGCGCCGAAATCGAAAAGGCGGTTCAGTCCGACGAGGTGAGCCTCGCGGAAATGGTCCTTTTCTCGGATTCGAGTCTCGTCGGCCGCACGGTCACCGACATCCGACTGCGCACGCTGCACCACATCAACCTGCTGGCGGTCTCGCGCCAGGGGCGGCGGACCACCGCCCGGCTGCGCTCCATGCCCCTTGCCGCCGGCGACGTCTTGCTCCTGCAGGGCGAACGCGACGCGCTGAACGACTTCGCCATCCGTTTCGGGGCCGCCCCGCTGGCGGAGCGGACTCTCAAGCTGCCGCGCAAACGGGAAGCCATCCTGGCAGGGACCGTCATGGCGGCGGGGGTGGGCGCGGCGGCTTTCGGACTGGTGCCGGCGGCGATCTCTTTTCTGGGGGCGGCCCTGGCCTCGGTGCTGCTCAGGCTCATGCCGCCGCGCCGTTTCTACAGTTCGGTCGACTGGCCGGTGGTGGTCCTGCTCGGAACGCTGATCCCGGTGGCCCAGGCCGTGGCCGGCACCGGCACGGCGGCCCTGATCGGCCGGGCCCTCGTGGAAGAGGTCGCCCGGGGCCATGGTGTCCTCTCTCTCGTCTTGATCCTCCTGGTCACGATGACCCTCACCAGCTTCATGAGCAACGCCGCCACTGCCGCCGTCATGTGCCCGGTGGCGATCAGCACCGCCCATAAACTGGCCGCCAGCGCCGACCCCTTCCTGATGGCCGTGGCGGTGGGCTCCTCCTGCGCCTTCCTGACACCCATCAGCCACCAGAACAACACCCTGATCCTGGGCCCGGGCGGATTCCGCTTCGCCGACTACTGGCAGCTCGGGCTGCCGCTCGAGATCATCGTCCTGGCCGTCGGCGTCCCGATGATCCTCGTGGTCTGGCCGCTATGATCTATAGAATCCCCC
>JALOOS010000295.1 GCA_025454275.1 Desulfobacterales bacterium
CGCCCCCTGGAGCAGGGCCTTGATCACGTACTGAGGGTCCACCATGCCGGTGCACATGACCCGGATCAGGCGCACGTTCTTGGGATAGGACAAGCGCGAAGTACCGGCCAGGTCGGCGGCCGTGTAGGTGCACCAGTTGCAGACAAAGGCCACGATCGTCGGTTCAAACTCCTCCATACGTCCTCCTCGGGATGGATCCGGCCGAACCGGCCCCGGTTGGATTCATACTCCGACCGCCTTCAGGGCGTTCATGATCCCGTCGCACTCGGCGAAGATCTGCCCCTTGTTGAAATGCCGCACCTGCGCCGCCCCGCTGGGGCACGCGCCGGCGCAGCTGCCGCAGCCTTTGCACAAGGCTTCGTTGACCACCGACACCGCCCGCCGCTCGTCAAATTCGATGGCCGAGTATGGGCAGAGTCCGATGCAGGTCTGACAGCCGGCGCAGATGTCCGGGTCGATCCAGGAAATCGTCGAAGGGATGACCACCATGCCCCGCGTGGCCAGCGAAAGGGCCTTGGCAGCCGCCCCGGAGGCCTGGGCCACCGTGTCCGGAATGTCCTTCGGCCCCTGGCAGGCCCCCGCCAGAAAAACGCCGTCGGTGGCGGTATTGAGCGGACCCAGCTTGGGATGCTCCTCGAGGAAGAAGCCGTCGGCCCCCTGGTTCACGCCGAAGACCCGCCCGACCTCGGCCGTATCCCGGCGCGACTCCATGGCGGCGCACAGGACGACCATGTCCACCGGCACCCGCAGACGCTGTCCGGAGAGCGTGTCCTCCGCGACGGCGACCAGCTTGCCCGCCTCTGCATCGGACTCGGCCTGGTCCGTGATCTCGGCCACCTTGCCGCGGATGAAAAGGGTGCCCTCCTCCTGGCAGCGGCGGTAGAACTCCTCGTAGCCCTTCCCATAGCAGCGCTGGTCGATGTAGAAGTCGTAGACTCGGGTGGCATGCCCCACCTTTTCCTTGATCAGGTGGCTGTACTTGAGCGCGTACATGCAGCAGACCCGCGAGCAGTACTCGTGGTAGCTGACATCCCGGCTGCCCACGCAGTGCAGGATCGCGACGCTCTGCGGGCTGCGTGTGAACTGCCCGTTTTCGTCGCGGACGAGAATCCGCCCTCCGGTCGGGCCGGTGGCGTTGCTCAGCCGCTCGAATTCGAGGCTGGTGAAGACGTTCGGGTAGCGCCCGTAGCCGAATTGGCGCATGGGGCCGGGGTCCATCAGGTCATAGCCGGTGGCGAGAATGATGCTGCCGACCTTCACCTGGATCTCCTCTGGCTGCATACCGTGGTCGATCGCCTTGGCCTCGCAGGCCCGCACGCACTCCATGCACTCGCAGCAATCACCGCAGTTGAGGCACCGAGCCGCCTCGCGCCGGGCCTCGGCCTCGTCAAACCCGAGACCCACCTCGGCAAACGCTCCCGTGCGCTCCGCAACCGACAGGTGGCGGGGGTGGGCGCGCTCCTGCCTGCGGGCGCCCGGAGGGATTTCCGCCCACTCCCTTTTGGCGGGGTCCCCAGCCTCGGCCGGCCCCGGCTCGGAGGAGAGCTCCTCCCGGCGAAGAAAGCGGTCGATCGCCTCCACGGCCACATGCCCGGCCGCCACCGCCTCGATCACGGTCGCCGGCCCGCTGACCGCATCGCCGACGGCAAACACCCCGGGCAGACTGGTCTGCAGAGTACGGGGATCGACCGCAAGGGTGCCCCGGCGGGTGGCGGCCGGCGCTTCGGAGTCGGCCGCCCAGCCGAGGTCGACCCGCTGGCCGATGGCCGGGATGAGAGCGTCGCAGTCGATGACGAGCTCGGAGCCGGCCATCGGAACGGGACGGCGCCGCCCGCCGGCATCCGGCGGCCCCAGTTCGGTGCGAAGGCACTCGAGGCCCGCCACCCGCCCTTCCCGGCCGATCACCCGCGCCGGCGCCGTCAGGTAGCGGAGGTCGATGCCCTCGGCCAGGGCGTCTTCGATCTCATCGGCATAGGCCGGCATCTCCTGCCGGGTCCGACGGTAGACGATGGTGACGGAATCGCTGCCCAGGCGCCGCGCCACGCGGGCGGCGTCCACCGCCACGTTGCCGCCGCCGATCACCACCACCTTCCGGCCGGGGGCGACGCGGGCGCCGAGGTTGACCTCCCGCAACCAGTCGACCGCGTTCAACACGCCCGAGACGTCGTGCTCGCCGGGAATGCCCGCGCTCAAACCATGGTGGGCACCGACGGCCAGCACCACGGCCGCAAACCCTTCGGCCTTGAGGCTCTTGATCGTGAAATCGCGCCCCAGGCGCCTCCCGGTTTTCACCGCGATCCCGTGCTTGAGGAGATAGGCGATCTCGCGGTCGAGAACCTCCGGCGGCAGACGGTAGTCCGGTATCCCCACCCGCAGCATGCCGCCCAGCCGCTCCAGCGCCTCGAAGATCGTCACGCGGAAGCCGCGCAATCGCAGATAGTAGGCGGCGGTGATGCCTGCCGGCCCGGAGCCCACGATGGCCACCTGTTCGGGGCGATCGGCGATCTCCGGCAAGGGCAGGGCGGAGAGGTCCACCCGGTCGGCTGCGGCCCGTTTCAGGTTGCGGATGGCGACGGGGGCGTCCACCTCGGCACGCCGGCAGTGGGTTTCGCAGGGGTGTGGGCAAACCCGTCCCAAAACGCCCGGCAGCGGCAGCCGTTCCATGATCAGCCGGACCGCTTCGGTGTATTTGCCCTGGCCCACGAGCTGCACGTAGCCCTGGACGTTGATTCCCGCCGGGCAGGCGGCGACGCAGGGGGCGCGGTCTTTTTTTTCGATGGCGAAGGTGATCGGGATGGCCTGGGGAAAGGCCCGCCCGATGGCCTGGCGGGTGCCGATGCCGACGTCCCAGTCGTTGGGGATGGTCACCGGGCACACCTTGGCGCACTCCCCG
>JALOOS010000296.1 GCA_025454275.1 Desulfobacterales bacterium
CCGGCCGATATCTATCCAAGGGGCCGCACCCTGTTGTGGGGCTCAAATTCGGCGGGGGTGGAGCAATGAGGCTGGTTACGCGTTCGGACTTCGACGGCTCGGTCTGCGCCGCCTTGCTGCTCGAATTGGGCCTCATCGAGGAGATCCTTTTCGTTCATCCCAAGGATCTCCAGGACAACAAAATCCCGGTCGGGGACCGGGATATTCTCGCCAACGTGCCCTATGTCGCCGGGTGCGGGTTGTGGTTCGACCACCACTCGAGCGAATGCGAGCGGCTGCAGCTGAAGGGTGATATTGCCGGCATGAGTGTGTCGGCCCCGAGCGCGGCCCAGGTGGTGTTCAACTATTTCCACGGCCGCCCCCCCCATGACGGGCGCCTCGCGCGCTACGCCCCTCTGGTGGAGATGGCCGGGATCGTCGACGCCGCGCAGTTCGACCGGCAGGACGTTCTCGACCCCCAGGGGCTGGCGCTGCTGGCCTTCATCTCCGACCCCCGCACCGGCCTGGGCCGTAAACGGACGTTTCGGATCAGCAACCTGGAGTTGATGAAACGCCTGCCGGAGCTGATGCGCTCCATGAGCATCGAGGAGATCCTGGCCCTGCCGGATTTCAGGGAGCGGGTCGATTTCTATCGGGCCGAGAATGCCCGCTACCGGGAACTGCTGGCGCGGCTGAGCCGGGTCGAGGGGGATGCGATCCTGATCGATTTCCGCGGGGTCGAGGATCTGCCGGTCGGAAACCGTTTCATGGAATACGTGCTCCATCCCGGGCAGAACATCTCGATCCGCGTGGCAGACGGCCTGAGGCGGCAGTTTGCGATGATATCGGCCGGCCACAGCATCTTCAACCGCACCTCGCGGGTGGATGTCGGGGCGCTCATGCTGCGCTACGGCGGAGGCGGCCATGCCCGGGTGGGAACCTGTCAGATCCCCTACGCCGACGTGGACCGGGTGGTGAACGAAATGCTGGCGGAGGTCAACGCCGCCGCCGGCCGCCCCCCGGCCGCGGCCCGCGTCTCCTTGCCGTGATCGGCGCTGCACACCGCCTGCGGCGGCCGATCGTCAGCGAGCAACTCCAGCTGTTGTGGGAGCCTCTCCCGGGCTTCGCAGCCTGTGCCTCGGCGCAGTAGACTCCAGCCGCGATCCGAAATTATCCGCTGAAATCCTCCAGAAAATCCCAAAAGAACGTTTCCAGCCCGGGGTGCGGCAGCGGTTGATCCGGAACCAGCCCCTTCGTGTATCCCCGCTCGAGAAACCGCCCCAGCGCCTCGGCGTTGCGGGTGATGATGTGGATGGGCACGGAGGAGGACCGGTCCTCACCGGCTGCCGGTCCGGGGGGCTGGTGATCTCCCAGGATGATGACGAGCTCGTCGGCAGCGACCCGCCGGCGGATGAACTCCTTCAGCACGGCCCACTCGTAGCGGATGGCGGTGCCGTAGGCCGCGGAGAGTGCATCGGGGTCGAACCACACGCCCGAGAGCACCAGCGGCGGGAGCGACTCGAAGAGACTGCCGTCGCCGATGGCACCCCAGTCCTCCACGTACGGTGCATGGACCTCGAAGCCGGTGTGGCTGCTCACCAGGATGAATTCGACGAAAAGGGGCCGGGTCTCTCGCGCGATCGCCTTTTGCCACATCCATTCGAGGACGAACTGGTCGGGCATGGGGGCGAAGGCGAAGCGCGGCCCGCGATAGTCGAAATCCGGGGCGATGAAGGTCTGCTCGTAGCGGTAGAACTCCCCGGACGGCCAGGGCCAGAGGGTTCCGGGCATGGCGCGCAGCGTCCGGTAGCCGGCCCGGTTGAAATAGGCGGCCAGCGGGGTGAGATCGGAGGCAAGCAGCAGGTCGTGGCGGATCTGGCTCGCCACCCGCACCCCGCTCGCCAGGGTGGCATGGGTCAGCCAGGACCCCCCGCCCACGGTCGGGGCGTCGAGAAATTGCGATCCCATCAGGAATCCGGCGGCGCCGAGCTCGGCCTCGACGCTCTTTATCGCCGGCAGGATGCGGGCGGAATGGCCCGGGTGGGAGAAGGCGGCACGGCCGTAGGATTCGACCACAAACAGCAGCACCGTGGTGCGGCCGAGCCGTTGGAGCTGGGTGGGATGAGCGCAGGCCCGCTCCCGGGCGGCGGCGATGGCGGCGAGATCCTGCCGGCGGACGCCGTCGAGATCCAGGAGGAAACGCAGCTCCTCGATCAGCCGGGGCAGGGTGGGCATCCCCACGACGGTGGGGCTCAACTGCGGGCCCGCCAGGGCGGCCACCAGGAACACCCCGGCGGCGAGAGGTTTTGCCGGGGCCGTCAGCGCAAGCGAGGTGAAGAGATCATGCAGGGCGGCCAAGGCCCGCCGCACGCCCCAGGCGGCGGCTGCGGCGCAAACGGCCACCCCCGCCAGGACCAGCGCGAGGCGCCCGGGCGAGAACAGCATCCGGGCGAGCAGCAGCAGATCCGGCAGCCGGGGGGTGTCCATGGCGAGATTGAGCGGCCGGAAGAAGACGGCGGAGATGAACCCATCCGCGGCCCGGAAGAGGCCGAAAAAGAGGATAAGGACCGTGAGCGGGATGTAAACCGTGCGGCGAAAAGGGGTTTCCTTCCGGGCGAAGAGGCAGATGCCCGCCAGGATCGCCAGAAGCTCCGGCGCGGGCCGCAGCAGCAGGAGCCACGCCGGGCCCGCGGCAAGAGCCTCGGCGTTCAAAACGGCGTTGAGAAAAAGAATCCCTGCCGCCGCCCCGGGCCACGGAGGCCTCCCCCCGGTCGAGCCGGGTGCAGGGTCGGATTTTTCTCCGGTCCGGAATTTCATCCTCCAAGGCTCTCCAGAAAGAGGCAGGCTTCGCCCATGCTCTCCTCCCAGGTGGGCCA
>JALOOS010000297.1 GCA_025454275.1 Desulfobacterales bacterium
CCGGGCTTAAACCGCGTGCTCCAGGCCGCCGGACGCGTCATCCGCACCGAAACCGACCGCGGGGTGGTCCTGCTGATCGACCAGCGCTACGGCTCGCCCCACTACCGCCGCCTCCTGCCGGAGAGCTGGCGGCCGGTCAGCATCCGCGATGCCGGCCGCTTCGAGGTGCCGCTGCGCGCCTTCTGGTCGCACAACGGCGACGGCAGTTGTTGAGCCCCGGCCATCGCCGGCTTCGGGCAAAATTGACTTCGCAGCTCTTTGTCTGTATATTTTTGGTTGCGCGCGCCTGACGCACCGACAGGCATGGGGAGAGTCCACCATGAAGCCGGCCACCCTCCTGATCCTCATCGTTCTGGCCCTCGCCGGGCCAGCTCCGGTCGATTCCCAGACCCGGATCTACACCTGGACCGATCCGAAGGGCCGGATCCACTTGACCGACGAGCCGCCGCCGCCGGAGGCCGTCGTCCGGGAGATCATCGATACCGAACCGCTCACGCCGGCGGCGGAGGCCGCGGAGCTTCAGCTCCGGAAGCAGCGGCAGCAGGCCCGCCGGGAGGAGCAGCAGCGCCGGGAGACGGCGGAGCTCACCCGCCGCGCCCGGCAGGCCGACGAGCAGGCGCGCGAGGCCGTCCGCCGGGCAGAGGAGCAGATCCAGCAGGCGATCGAAACCCGCAAGCGCTTCGGCAACACCCCCTCGCGCCGGGAGCAATTCAAATACAAGATCCGCGCGGAGGATGAAAAAGCGGTCCGGCTCCAGGAAGAGGCCCAGCGCGCCGTTCAAGAGGCCAACGCGCTGGCCGAAGAGGCGCGCGCCCGCGCCGCCCGGCCCGAGCCGCCCCGTCCTTGACCCCGCGCCGCCGGCATCACGAGGCAATGCCACCCATGTCCCATTTCGTTCGCGATTGGCTCCTGGCGAGCCGCCCCTGGTCTTTTTCGATGACGGCCATCTCGGTCAGCGTCGGCAGCGCTCTCGCGGCGCTGGACGGAAGCTTCTCCTGGCCGCTCTACGGCCTCTCCCTGACCGCCGCCGTGCTGATGCACGCGGCGAGCAACCTCGTCAACGACTACGACGATGTCCGCCACGGGGTGGACAGCCCGGAGGTGCCCACCGCCCGCTACCGGCCGCACCCCCTGATGGACGGCCGCCTGGCGCCCGGCCATGTCCGCGCCATCGCCTACGCCTGTTACGCGCTGGCCACCGTGATCGGCCTCTACCTCACGGCCACCCGGGGCTGGACGGTGTTCTGGATCGGCCTGGCCGGCACCATCGCCGGCATCACCTACACAGCGGCTCCGCTCAAGTACAAGTACCGGGCCCTCGGTGAGGTTTCGGTGTTTCTGATGTGGGGGCCCCTCATGGTGACGGGCGCCTATTTCGTCCAGCGCCAGGCCGTCAGCATCGATGCGCTTCTCGTCTCCGTGCCCTTCGGCGTGCTGGTGGCCCTGGTGCTGCTCGCCAACAACATCCGCGATGTGCCCTATGACCGCCGCCAGGGCATCCGTACCCTGCCGATCCTGTTGGGGCCGAAAAAAGGCCTTGCCCTGTACCTGGCCCTGGTCGTGGCGGCCTTCGCGGCCGTGGTGGCCATGGCCCTGTTCGGCCCGCTCCGGCCATGGTCGCTGATCGTTCTGCTCGCGGCCCCGCTCGCCTTCAAACTGCTGCGCCGCATGGCCGTCGAGGTCCCGCTCGACGCCGACGCCCAGACGGCCAAGCTCGACACCGCCTTCGGCCTTCTGCTGGTCGCATCCCTTTTGCTGGAAGGCCTGATGTGAGCGGCCGGGCTTCGGGTTCCCTGCTCCTGGCCGCCACCGTGCTCCTGGCGGCCGGGCTGTGGTTCATCACCTTCGCTCTGAAGGGGCCCTCCTTCTGGGTCAAGATCTCGATCTCCGCCGCCACCCTCGCCCTGCTCTCGCTCCTGCTCGACCCGCCCCGGAGGCTCGGCGGGGGCCTGGAGGCCCGCACCTGGCTGGTCGGTCTGGGTTCCGCGGCCGCCCTTTACCTGATTTTCTGGATCGGGCGGACGGTCTCCCTGGCCCTTTTCGATTTTGCGGGAGATCAGATCGGGGCGATCTACCACAAAGGGGAGGGGACTCCGGCCTGGGTCATCGCGCTCCTGCTTTTTTGCGTCACCGGCCCCTGCGAGGAAATTTACTGGCGGGGGTATCTGCAGCGCCGCCTGATGGACCGCTTCGGGCGGTGGCCGGGCTGGGCGTTCGCCACCGCCCTTTACGCCGGGGTTCACGTGAGTTCGCTGAATTTCATGCTCGTCGGCGCCGCGGCCGTCGCCGGCGCCTTCTGGGGGGCGCTCTACGCTCAGGGGGGGCGGCTTGCGCCGGTGATCCTCTCGCACGCCGTCTGGAGCACGGTGATCTTCGCCGTGTTTCCGCTCCGCTGAGCCGGGTTGGGGCTTCCGGCCGCCCCCTCTCGCGTTCCGCGCGGCCGCATGGGTTTCACCTCCCTCCGGCGACAATGCGAACCACCGTATCGAGCAGCGGAGGCTGCAGGATGCGCCACCGGGGCTGAATCGCCCCGCCCGCGGTCCAGTTGAAATCGACGGCCGTATATCGCTCCGGGATGACTTTCTCCCCGTGTTCACCGTAGATGCTCTGCGGCGTGTACTCGACGAAGAGCATGCGGTGCGGGTCGATCCGGTAATCCCGGGCGACCGCGGTGGCCACATGCCCGGCGCAGCTGCGAACCGACATCGGGCTTCCGGGAACATCGGCGACGATGACGAGCGTGGTGTGCAGTGGGGCCGCACCGCCTGCGGTCTCCCGGGCCAGGTCGTAGATCCTGAGCCGGCAGCGGCCGCTCGCCAGCTTGAGCCTGCCGCCGAACCCCTCCCATTCGTAAGCGCTCCTCTCGGTTCCCCACCCGGGAACCCGTCGGACGCGCGCGCCCAACGCCCGGCGTCAAGGCGCGCAAGTCCCGCGGACCGAGACGTACTACAGTACGTCGCAGGTCCCACACGATACCGCCCAGCGCCCACCCGGGAACCCGTCGGACGGGGGCGCCCAACGCCCGGCGTCAAGGCGCGCAAGTCCCGCGGACCGAGACGTACTACAGTACGTCGCAGGTCCCGCGGGACGCCGCGCAACGCCGACGCCGGGCGTTCGGCGCCCCCGTCCCCGAGGCTAGCGGGTCAGCGCGCGGTACACCCTCACCATCCGCCCCGGCAGCTCCCGAACATCGGATATCACCTGGTGGTGCGCCTTGCCGTAGAGCCGGTCGAGCTGCGGGTCGGCCGGCAGGTTCACCGTCAGGGCGTGGAAGCGGATCTGCCGCGCGCCCAGCTCCGTCAAGGCCTGCCGGGTATCGGCCACGGCCTGAGCCCCCCGGTACTCCGTGTCGTTCGGAAACCCGTCGCTCACGAGGATCAGCAGCCGCACCCGGGCCGGCTGCAGGGAGAGCTCCCGGGCGGCGTGCCGGATGGCGGCCCCCATGCGGGTGTTGCGCTGCGGGCTGAGGGCGCCGATCCGCTGTTTGACCCCCTCCGTCAGTCCCTCCTCGAACGCCTTGACCCGCAGGTAGTCGACCCCCGTCCGGCCGCTGCCGGAAAAGGCGGCCACGGCCAAGGCGTCGCCCAGCACGGCCAGGGCCTCGCACAGGACCACGATCGCCTCCTTCTCGATCTCAAGCACGCTCGCCGCAGACCCCGGAACGAGACCGGTCGTGGAGCGCGACACATCCACCAGCACCAGGACGGCCACCTCCCGCCGCTGCTTCAGGCGTTTGATGAACAAACGCTCCGAGGGCAAGCGCCCGGCGCGGCGGTCGACCGCCGCTTCGATCATCTGGCGGTAGTCGAACTCATCCCCCTCCGGCCAGCGCCGGAGGCGCTTGACGCCTTCGGGACGCAGGGCCTCGAACACCCGCCGGGCCCGACGCACAAGTCCGGCATGGCGCGCGAGCACCGCAGCGTAGAACCCCGCGTCGCCGCCAGGTGGCACCCGCTCCCGCAAACGCACATGGTCGGGCAGATAGTCCCCGAGCGCATCGTCCCATTCAGGGTGGAAAAATACCGGGCCCTCCTCGCAACCCTCCCGCTCCGGCCGGGGGGAGGCGCCGGGGAGCGGTGCCAGCAGCGCCGTCACCGCTGCGGCCGCCGCTTCCCGCCCGCCGCAGAGGGTGCGGACCTCCCCGGCCGAGAGGGATCCGTCCCCGGCCGCAAGCATGCGGCGGATCTCATCACGGCCGGCCGCGACCCCGTGCGCCGCCAGCGCTGCCCGGATGCGGGCTGCCAGATGATCGACCGGCCCCTTGGGGTCGAGGGCCGCCGCAGGATTCGGCCATGGCCGCCAGCCGAAAGGGGGGGCCAAAGGCGTGCGCGGCAGGGGCGCATCCGGCGTCAGGACCCGCAGCGCCTGGAAAAAGCGGGCGGTCATCTGGGCCGAGGCGGCGACGGGGCTTGCAGCCGAGACCGCTGCGTCGAAGGCCGCCGCGAGCGGATCGATTTCCGGGTCTGCGACCGCGGCCGGCAGCGCCAGCGCCAGGCGGGCCATGAGCCGTGCGCGCGCATCCGGCGGACTCGCCCCGGCGGCGGCGATGAATTCCCGGCGCAACCGGGGATAGAGCCGGCGCGCCAGCCCGGGATAGAGATGCTCGAGCCGCTTGCGGACCCGGCCGAGTTCACAGGCGGTGAAGAGATCGGCCGCGAGCGGCGGGTCCGGAAAACGGCCGAGGAAAATCGCGAGATCGGATCGGGCCGGGGAGGGTTCCTCGCCCGGCGGGAGGCGCTCTTTCATGGACTCATTTCCGGCGCCGAACCCCGTCTCGAGGCGGAAGTCGAAACTCCCGAACTCGTGGAAACAGGCCTCCGCGCAGACAAGCAGGCGGTAGAGCTCCTCGTTTTCGGCCCGGCCGGGAAAGCGGTCGATCTCATGGGGCAGGTAGATCGCATGGGCATCGGAGCAGACCAGGCGCTCCGGGCCCAGGCTTTCGGCAACGGCGGCACTCAGGGCCGAGAGCGGGCGGATCGCCAGCCGCCGGCCGATGCGCGCGCTGAGATAGCGGTGGAGCCGGCCCCGGACCTGATCGAGGCCCACCCCCACCTGCAGGGCGTTCGCACGCTCCCGCGCCTCCCGGGACTCCAGGGCCAGCTCCCGGGCCGCTTGCTCCGGCCGCCCGCGGGATCCCTCCAGGGCCTTCTCGACGAACGCGTTCAGGGCCTCTGCGCGCAGGCGGCCGAGCCCCCGGAAGATCCCATCGAGATAGGGGGCCGCCAGGCGCCGGTCGCTGCGGACGACGCGCAGAAGCTCCCGCAGCTGCCACCCGCGGCGCTGCGGCAGGAGGTTCCGGGCGGCCGCTGGGAGCAGAACGGCATAACGGCGCCCCTCCTCGTAGCTCGCCTCCGGGACGAAGAGGGTGTGCAGGATTTCGAAATAGAGGCCGGCCGCCGACCGGTCTCCGCCGACAAGCAGCGGAGCCCGGCCGCCGACCGGTCTCCGCCGACAAGCAGCGGAGCAGCGGCCAGCAGCAGCTCCCGCAGCGTGTGCGCACCCTTCGCGGCCACCGCCTCCCAGGCCTGCTCGAATCGCGCAAGGGTCGCAAGGTCGCCGTATGCCAGCACCGGCGGCAGGCACTCGGCCATGATACGGCCCCGTGCGGGACCGGTGGCGATTGCGCGGCGCAGGTGGCCCCGGTAGATTTCAAGCTTCCCGGGAGGCGCCTCGCCGATGAGATCGGCCCATCCCATTGCCACCGCCCGCCCGAAGGAGAGCTCCTCTGCGAGCGC
>JALOOS010000298.1 GCA_025454275.1 Desulfobacterales bacterium
CCCAGGGAGCGGCCCAGCCGGCGGGATGCCACCGGGCCGTAGACATGGATGAGGCGCTCCACCGTCATGCCCGTCCGCCGCCCCTTCCCATGCCGCGCCCGCCGCCCAAGCCGCGTCCGGCTCCCCGGCCGCGTCCGGAGCCGCCGCCCATCCCTCGACCCCCGCCGCCGCCCATGCCCCGTCCGCCGCCGCCCACACCGCGGCCGGTGCCCCGCCCGGGGCCTCCGCCGGGACGCACGGAGTCCGCCGCGCCGGTTTGAGGGGTGGGGCGTATCGGCCTGGCGGGGGATGCGGCTTCCGGCCGGGAGGAGGCGGTGAATTCCCCGGCACTGAAACGGGAGATCGCTTCACGGGCCGTCCCTTCGCATCCTTCGATAATGCGGATCCCGGCGGCCGCCAGCGCCGTCTGGGCGTTGGGACCGCACCTGCCGGTCAACACGTGGGAGATCGCCCGGTCCGCCAGGAGTTCGGCCGTCCGGATGCCGGCCCCTCCCGACGCCGCACGGGCTGCGTTTTCGACCGCCTCCCATTCGAGGGTTTCAGTGTCGACCACCAGAAGAAACGGGCACCGCCCGAAGCGCGGGTCGATGCGGGAATCAAGAGAGGGACCTTCAGCGCTGATGGCCACTTTCATGCTCATCCTCCTTTGTGACACGGTGCGAGTGACTGGATGTGGAGCGGTGGCGGGCGGATTTTTTTCTGTGGCCCGCCGGCCGGGGCGCTGCGGAGGATAGGCCACGCTGTGCCCCGGGCATCTGAAAGCACGGATCGGAAAGCGTTCCGTCCAGGAATGCCTCCACCAGCGCCTCCAGATCGCCGCAAACGAACCCCTTCACATCGACCCCGGCGCCGTTTAGTGCACTTTCCAAGGTGCGGGAGATCGCGCCGCAGAGGACCACATCGGCCCCCAGGGCGGCCACCTCCTGGGCGCGGCGCACCGGGTCGAGGCTGGCCAGTCGGAAGTTCTCCCGCCGCCGCTCCCGCCCCCTCTCGATGTCGATCAGCACGATGGCGTCGGAGGCGTCGAAAACGGGCGATACCCGGCCTTGCCAGTGGGGAATCGCGACCTTCATCATCATCCATAACTGGCAAGCATCATGCCAATCCGCCTGAGGCCCATAAACGATTGATCCCTTGCAGTTAGATGCCGTTGCCGGCACCTGCCGGTTGACACCTACATTGCATCATGCAATTATAACTTCGATTTTGACCTGCATTTCGCACGATTGCTACCTTGACCGGGGTGGGGCCGCCGCATGGGTCACGGGCCGAAAATCACTGAACAGGATGTCATTTTAGACTCGATCAACGAGGGCGTGTTCACGGTGGATCTGCAGTGGCGCATCACCGCCTTCAACCGTGCGGCCGAGAAGATCACCGGGGTGAAGCGCGAGGATGCGATCGGCAAGTCTTGCTGCGACGTGTTTCACGCCGACATTTGTGAAAAGGAGTGCGCCCTCCGGAAAACGTTTGAAAACGGCAAGCCGGTCGTGAACGGGACGGCCCACATCATCACGCGCCAGGGACGGAGGGTCCCGATCCGCATCTCCACCGCCATACTGAAGGATGAGGCCCGGCGGGTGATCGGCGGGGTGGAGACGTTTCAGGACCTCAGCCAGATCGAGCAGCTGCAGAAGCAGCTCGAGGGCCGCTTCACCTTCGAAGACATTGTCGGCCGAAGCCCTGCCATGATGCGCCTTTTTGATCTGCTGCCGCAGATCTCCGCCAGCAGCAGCAGCGTTCTGATCGAGGGGCCGAGCGGGACCGGCAAGGAGCTCTTTGCGCGGGCCATCCACAACCTTTCGCCGCGCCGGAAAAAACCCTTTGTGGCCGTCAACTGCGCCGCCCTGCCCGACACCCTCCTGGAGAGCGAGCTCTTCGGCTACAAGGCCGGTGCCTTCACCGATGCCCGGCGCGACAAAGCCGGCCGTTTCGTCCTGGCCGACGGCGGGACGATTTTCCTGGATGAGATCGGCGACATTTCGCCCGCGCTTCAGGTGCGGCTGCTGCGAGTCCTGCAGGAGCGGCTGGTGGAGCCGCTGGGGTCGGTGCGGCCGGTACCCGTGGATGTGCGCGTGGTGGCCGCCACCAACAAAGAGCTTTTGAAACTTGTGCGGGAGGGGACGTTCCGCGACGATCTCTACTACCGCGTGCGCGTCATCCATCTGCAGCTGCCGAGCCTGCGGCAGCGGCGCGAGGACATCCCGCTGCTGGTCGACCATCTGGTGGCGAAGTTCAACCGCCTCCAGGGCAAGGACATCGCAGGACTCTCGATGGAGGCCATGGCCCGCCTCATGGAGCACGATTTCCCGGGAAACGTCCGGGAGCTGGAGAACATCATCGAGCAGGCCTTCGTCCTCTGCCGCGCGGGCATTATCGAGCTGCATCATCTGCCGCCCGAACTGCGGCTGGCGGCCGCCTCCCCGGCGGAGGCTGTTGCCCCGATGAGCCTGCAAGCCATGGAAAAACTCATGATCACTGAGATTCTGCGGCGCTACCACGGCGACCGGCGCCGGGCCTCGCGGGACCTGGGCATCAACCCCAGCACCCTCTATCGAAAGATCAAAAGCCTGGGCATCGATGTGCCTGAGACCGATGGCCGCCGCCGGAAGCAGTCGTGCGGGTTGCAATGATTAACGGCTTTTTTTCATCTTTATTCCTACCTGCGCAATCACCCAGTACCACCTTAATAATTTAAAATCATTTAATTTATCAGTTTGTCCGGGCCGGGAGAAAAGCTGGCATACGCCTTGCTTTTAAGCAGGCCATACCCGCGGTTTCCAGTTGTTCCAGATCCGGGAGGGGCTCATGGACTCTTTTTACGGGTTCGCCGG
>JALOOS010000299.1 GCA_025454275.1 Desulfobacterales bacterium
GCACCGCGAAGCCGTGCTCGAGTCCACCCGCACCCGGCTGCGGCCGATCTTCATGAGCACCTCCACCAGCCTCTTCGCCCTCCTGCCGCTGGTGCTCGTACCCGGGCCGGGGTCGGAGTTCTACCGCGGGGTGGGCAGCGTCGTCCTGGGCGGGCTCACCGTCTCGACGTTTTTCACGATCTTCCTGACCCCCGCGCTCCTCATGTTTCTCGTCCACCGCGAAGAGCTCCGCCCTGCCGCCGCGGCCGCCGCCGTGGATGCGACACAGGGGGCATGACCCCAACGGCTTTGATTTTTCGGCGTTTGATCTTATTGTGGAGTCTGTGCAACGTGAATGCCAAGCCGGCCGGCGGCCGCCAAAAGGAGGCAGACCCATGATCGACAAGAAAGAGCTCTGCGACAAGATCCGCACCCTTTATCCCGACATCGGCGAATGCGGGATCGACGTGGCGGTCGATTACGACCAGCAGCAGAAGTCCTGGGTGGTGGATCTCAAGAAGGGTGCGGCCCGGCTCAAGACCTTTCTTGAGGACGGGGACGCCGAAAAGTGCATGCTCGGCCAGAAGTGCGTCGGGCTGGGGATCGAAATCGCCCAACTGCGGGCCAACATCGAACGGCTGAAAGAGGCCTGATCGGTTTCGAGGGCCCGCACGCCATGAGCACGGCTCCGGATCGCGAAGAGAGGGACTCGATGGGAGCGGTGCGGGTGCCGGCAGCGGCCTACTATGGGGCCCAGACCCGCCGCGCGGCGGACAACGTCCTCTGCCCCGAGCTCAGGCTGCCGATCGGCTTCATCCGCGCCGTGGCTCTGATCAAGCGCGCCGCGGCGGCGGCCAACCGCGAACTCGGCCTGCTTGATCCCCGTCTGGCCGGGGCCGTTGCCGCCGCCGCCGATGAGGTCATTAAGGGTGGGCTGGACGATCAGTTCATCGTCGGCGTGTTTCAAACCGGCTCCGGAACCTCGACCAACATGAACGTCAACGAGGTGATCGCCTCGCGGGCGAACGAGATCCTGACCGGAAAAAAAGGCGGCCGGCATCCCGTCCACCCGAATGACCACGTCAACCTGGGACAGTCGAGCAACGACGTCATCCCCTCGGCCATCCACATCGCCGCCGCCGTCGCCATCCGCCGCAATCTTCTCCCTGCGCTCGAAAAGCTCCGTAGGGCGCTGGCTTCCAAAGCGACCGAATTCGGAGCGGTACGCAAGATCGGGCGCACCCACCTCCAGGACGCCGTGCCCATCACCCTGGGCCAGGAATTCTCCGGCTACGCCCGGCAGGTGGAGCTTGGCATCGAGCGGGTGACGGCTGCCGCCGTGCGGCTGAACGAGCTCGCCCTCGGCGGGACGGCGGTCGGCACCGGGGTCAACACCCACCCGCGGTTCGCCGCGGAGGCGATCGCTATCATCGCCCGTGAGACCGGGATCGACGTCCAAGAGGCGCAAAACCACTTTGAGGCCCAAGCCGCACGCGATGCAGCCGTGGAAGCAAGCGGCGCGCTGCGGACGGTCGCGGTCAGCCTGACCAAAATCGCCAACGATATCCGCTGGCTCGGCTCGGGGCCGCGCTGCGGCCTGGGGGAGATCCTGGTTCCCGCCCTTCAGCCGGGATCCTCCATCATGCCGGGCAAGGTCAATCCGGTCATCCCCGAGGCGGTGCTGCAGGCGGCGGCCCAGGTGGCGGGCAATGACGCCACCATCGCTCTGAGCGGCATGGGCGGCAACTTCGAGCTCAATGTCATGATGCCCGTGATCGCCTACAATCTCCTGCAGTCCATCGATCTGCTGGCTGCAGGGGCCGGCGCCTTCGCTGATAAATGCATCGATGGCATCCAAGCCGACCGGGCCGCCTGCGAGGCCGCCATTGAAAAGAGCCTCGCACTGGCAACCGGCCTTGTGCCGCGCCTCGGCTATGACCGTGCGGCGGCCGTGGCCAAGGCCGCCTATGAAAGGGGGCTGACGGTACGCGAGGTGCTTCTGGAAGAGGGGGTTCTCTCCAGGGAGGAGATCGATGCGGCGTTGAAATTCTGAAACAACCGACGGAAAAGGAGCATGCTATGGAAACGAAAAAGAAACGCTACACGGTCAAAAGTTCCTGTCCCCAGTGCGGCTGCAGCGGGGCGACGGTCCTAAGTCAAGAGGAGCTGAAGGCGCGTTACGGAAATGTGCCCAACTTCGACATGGAGTGCGGGGAGTGCATGGCCAAGTTTTCCGTTCCGGCGAAAGAGGCCTGCCCGGAATGGGACGCGGAATGCCGTATGAAGAAATGAAACGCCGGGATCCTGATGCCGGCCGGCGGCGCATGATCACCCGGCAAGCATTGCCCGATCGGCACATCCACCCGTGCTGATAAAATCGATCCCAACAACCATGCCTTGGGTTGACGCAGTTTCCTCGGACGTGATAAGCGAGACGAACTCTCTGCGGCGGCCGACTCCATCCGTCTTCTGATCGGAATCCGGTGACGTGGCTGAAACGGCATCCCGACCATCGTTCAGCGGTTTTTCACGGCTGAAGCTCTTCTGGGCCCTGTCCCGGACCCCCCATGGGATCCTGGACATGTGCACACCGGTTTTCGCGGCCGTTCTCTGGCTGGGCGGGTGGCCGGCGCCCGCGGTGGTCGTGATCGGGCTGATCACCACCTTTGCAGGCTACACTGCGGTCTACGCCCTGAACGATGTCGTCGATTATCGCGTCGACCGGGAAAAAGCCGCGGCCGGGGTGCTGGAGGCGGCCGGCGGGGACATTGACGGAGTGATCATCCGCCATCCCATGGCGCACGGGCTGCTCAGCTTCCGGGAGGGGGCGGCCTGGGCGCTTTTCTGGTCG
>JALOOS010000300.1 GCA_025454275.1 Desulfobacterales bacterium
GGTCTTCGTTACGGCGATGTTGGCCGCCGTGACGAAAGGCAGCAACCGGCCGCACACCGCGCCATGGGGGGCTGCCGGGAACATGCCCCCGAAAGGCCCGGCGATGCCGTGCACGGCTCCCAAGCGGGCGTTGGCCAAGGCCAACCCGCCAAACAGACTCGCAAGGCACATCTCCTCGCGCGCTGCAAGGTTGCCGCCGTCGGCGACGGCGGCGGACAGCGAGCGGCCCGCCCGGCGCAGCCCCTCGCGGCAGATTGCCTCCACCAGTGGATTGGCGTTGCGGCTCACGAAGGCTTCGAGAAGCTGGGTCAAGGCATCCAGGCCCGTGGCGGCCGTGAGTGCCGGAGGCATGGAATAAGTGAGCTCCGGGTCCACCAGCGCCAGCCGGGGGAGCAGGAAGGGGCTGCGCAGGCTCACCTTGAGGCGGTGCACCGGCGAGCCCAAAACGGCATTGCGGGTCACTTCGGCGCCGGTCCCGGCCGTTGTCGGCACCGCGATGAAAGGGGCGCCGGGTCGCTCGAGCGGCCGGGCCCGGCCGATCACTTCGAGGTACTCGAGCAGATCCCCCCCGTTGGTGATCAGGCCGGCGATCGCTTTGCCCGCGTCGATGACGCTGCCGCCGCCGATGCCGACGACCACATCACAGCCGGCCTCCCGCGCGAGCTCGACCCCGGCCTGCACGAGTTCCGTGGTCGGCTCGCCGGCCACCGGAAACAGGCGGCAGGTGACGTGGTGCTGGTCCAGGCGGCGGCGGAGCTCCGCTGCACGCTCCGGTCGGGCGCCGGTCAGGAGCAGTGCGCGCCGTCCCACCTGTGCGACCTCGCTGCCGATGGTACGGGCAGCGCCGGCGCCGAAAACGATCCGACCCGCGGTGGCAAATTCGAACTCCATGCCGCCAGGGTAGCACTCCGGCGCATGTTATTCAAACCCGCTGCGGCCGGGTGACATTTTTTGGACAGATCGGTGACAAAATCCGTCACCACCTGATCGTGTCCGCCATGCTGCTTTAAAACAAGATTTTGTTTTTGTTGATAAAAAATTTTTTAATGCTGCTGGCATGGAACTTGTATTTTTCAGGTTGAAACTTCTCGGATGCGCGTGCATCTTCCCCGACGGGCTCTCTCAACCACTGCTGACTGGAGGATTGCATCGTCAGGAAAAACGGCATTGCGGGAAGTTTTTCTTTTTCACCGTGGTTGCACTGACGCCTGCCGATCTGTTACATTGCCGCTTCACCCGAACCTGCTCCCACGCTTAGAGAATCGGCCGATGCCCAAAAAGCCCCCTCGCAGGTCCATTTTCCCGACCGCTGCGGAAGATGCCCGTCATGCCGGGCTGAAGGCCGAAGCGGACTACCTGCTCTCGACCAGCTACCGGCTCGCCTTTCAAGACCCGGATTTTCTGCTCAAAGATGAGCTTCGCCCCGTGAGGTTGCAGCTGGAGCTGCTGAAACCCGAACTGGCTCTCCAGGAGAAAGGCGTCGAGTCCGCGGTGGTGGTCTTCGGCAGTGCCCGTTTCCTCGACCCGGAGGCGGCGGCGGCCCGGGTGGAGGCGGCACGCGCGGACCTCAGCCGGGACGAAGGGAACCCCGACCTGCAGCTGAAATTGAAGCTGGCCGAGCGCACCCTGAAGGGCAGCCGCTACTACGCGGCAGCGCGGCGGCTGGGGAACCTGATCGGCCGCCACTCGGACAACCGCCGACTGGTGGTGATGACCGGCGGCGGCCCCGGCATCATGGAGGCGGCCAATCGCGGTGCACACGAGGCGGGGGGGCTGAGCATCGGCATGAACATCGTGCTGCCCCATGAGCAGTACCCCAACCCCTACGTCACCCCGGAGCTCAACTTCCAGTTTCATTACTTCGCGATCCGCAAGATGCATTTGCTGATGCGCGCCAAGTGCCTGGTGGCCTTTCCCGGAGGGTTCGGCACCTTGGATGAGCTTTTCGAAACCCTGACCCTGATCCAGACCGGGAAGATCCGCAGGATCCCGGTATTGCTCTTCGATCGGGGGTTTTGGGAGCGGGTGGTCGATTTCCAGGCTCTGGTGGAGGCAGGTACCATCTCGCCGGCGGATCTGTCGCTGTTCAGTTTCGTCGAAACGGCGGAGGAGGCCTGGGAGATTGTCCGTGCCGAATCCGATCGGCTCACGGAGTAGGGCCGGGAGGAAATTTCCTGGCAGCGTGTAAACCGAAGGGACTCGCCTGCCGTCTCATCACCATGGGGTCGGTCGCGACCGCAGGAGGGGGCGTAAATGAAAGTCAGCCATTGGATCACGGGCCTGATGGCACTCCTCGCCCTGGCCACACCCGCATGCGGCGACATCTATCGCTGGAAAGGTGCCGACGGTGTCGTTCATTTTTCCAACCAGCCGCCTCCCGCCGGGGTCACCGTTTTAGAGACGATCGAAGAGGCGCCCTATGATCCCGAATCGGACCGCCTCCGCCGGGAAGAGGAGCGACGGCTGCGTCAGGAGTTCGAAAAGCGGGATCTTGAAGAGCGCCAGGCCGCTCTCGCCGCCCGGGAGCGTGAAGCGCAGCTCAAGCTGCAGGAAGCGGAGCGCCTGCTGGAGCAGTCCCGTCAGGAAACCGACCGGGAGGACGGGGATTGCGACGATGACTATTTTTTCAGGTTCGGCAGCTGCTGGCCCGGCCTGATCATCCACCGCCATTCCGGCCGCTCCGGACCGCGCGATCTTTACCGCGGGGTTTACCGCGACAACAACAACCTTTACTACAAACGTCCCGAGCACCGGCCCGGCCCCGGAAAACCCTCTCCACCGGGAACCAAACCGCCTCCGGGCGAAAGACCCCGTCCCAAGCCTCCGAGACGCCGCCCCCGCCCGCTCCCGCCCCGGACCCGCCGCGGCGAAAATAAAGGCGCACTCGCTTAGGAGGTCAGAAGAGGGCGGACTGGCCCACCTGGGCGTTCTTGAGAGTGGTGTTGAACAGTTCCACCCGGCGTTTCAAGGCGTCGATAGTGTCCGGATGTGAAAGTTTCCAGCGGTAGAGCTCGTTTTGGAGGAGTTGGCTTTCTTCCGCCAGGGCCTGGATGAGCTGCTCCCGTGCCGGCTCCCACAGCAGGTAAGCTTCCGAAAATGCCATCGGCAGTAAGTCCGCCACCAGGAGGATTCCACCTCGGCGTTGGCGATGGAGCCCTCGTAGTAGAAAAGGGACCACTCCAGCTGATGCAGGGGGATGTGCAGGTCGCGGGCGACGTCCTTCAGTGCGCGCTCGCCCTCGGCGGTATGCCGGTCGAACACCACCCAGAAAGGGAACCCCTCTTCAAGCGGCGGGGCCGGCTGAACGGCGGGGGGGCGTGTGGTGAGCGCGAGATAGGCTGCCGCCATGGCCACCGCGCGATCATGCGGCCGGCCCGAGTCACGGAAGCGGTGCGCGTTCTCGATCAACGCCTTCTGATCCCGGCCGGCCTCATGCGCCGCAGCCCACTCCCAGAAACCGGCCGGACGACGGATCGCGCGGGCCAGCCAGCGCAGCGGTTTGTCGTCGCAATGCCCGTCCAAAAGGGTGGTGTCCCCTCGGTCCAGTGCATAGGCCAGCAACCCCAGGCCGGTGGCGTCCCGGTTTTTCTGATGGCCCGCCGACCGGATGAGGGCTGCGACTTTGCTGTGGATTCCCCTGGTAAACAGCAGTTCGGCGCCGATCGGCCAACACTCGGCAAAAACGATCGCCGCAGTGCGGGCTTCAAACCACGCCGCCGCGGCGGCGCCCATGCTTTCGATCAGCGCGCTGGCGGTGAACACCCATTCGGGGTAGCCTCGCCGAGCCGCCTTGTGGAGCAGCGAGCGGTAGCGGTCATCTACGCGAGTTCCCTCTTTCACTTTCGACTTTCATGAGATCGGCAAGGGGTTGAACGTTTTGGCCTAAGGGGTGTTCGGTCCGTCGGGTAGGCGGCAGGCCGAGGTCGGGTGAGAAGCGGATGGAGTAGAGGCTTCGCCGTGTAACATTTTTCCGTTTCTCGTCTCTCTACTTTCGCCGCTTGACGAAAAGCGGTTATCAACCCTGGTCAATCTTTTTCAACCTCCTTTTGAGATTGTCCAGGGGGCTTTGCCACTGCAAAGTGGTTTGTTCTCTCCTCCTCTCCTCAAGGGGCGGGGTCCGCCGTGATCCCGTCCCTTTTCTGTTTTCACGGGATGGGTGTTGGGAAGGCGGAAAATGGTCCGGGCACCGGAACGAGTGCCTGGCGCAGTTCAGTCGCACACCTCCTTGCCGGGGCTGACCCCCTTGTTGAGCAGGTCTCCAAAGGTGATCTGGTTGAGACGTGCATACATGGCATGAGAGGCCTCCATCCATACGAAGCGTGTCACGCACTCGGCGATGCGTTTGCAGTGATCGGAATTTTTCGAGCATCCGGTGAAAAAGGCGCCGCCCTCCAGCAGCGCTACGATCTCGCCGACCGTGATCTTTTCGGGAGGGCGGGCCAGGACGTGCCCCCCCTTCGATCCGCGAAAGCTTTGAATGTAGGCGGCGCGCTTGAGCGGGCGAATGATCTGTTCGAGGTATTTCAGGGAGATCGATTGGCGCCGGGCGATCTCGCCGAGTTGGATCGGGCCTTTACCGTAGTTCTGGGCCATATCCAGGATCAGGCGCGTGCCGTAGCGGCTGCGGGTGGAAAGCTTCATGCGAAAAGGCTCCGTTGATTGAAATCCGCTGGGTTCCAGCCTGAGGCGGAGATCACCGTATAGAATTTCACTTAGCCCGTCAAGCGCGAAAGGCCATCTTTCACCTTGGCCCAAAGCCGCGCTCCCGCCTCGGCCGCCAGCCTGAGGAGCGGTTTCCGGATTCGGACTTCCAAAAACAGATTCCCGCTGCGTCCGCCGTGGCGGCCGGGTTCGCCCATGCCGGCCAGCCGGATGCGCTGGCCGTCGCGGATCCCGGAAGGGATGCGGACGATCAGCTTTTTAGAGCCTTGCCGCCGGAAATAGGCATAGGGGCCGCCGCTAGCGGCGAGCCCGGCCGTGAGCGTGATGCGATCGTGGATGTCGGCCCCGTCGGCGGGCAGCCGGCCGCGCTTGAGACCTTGCAGCGCTCGCCGGGCGATGCCCGCAAACAGCCCGGTCGCCGGGTCTCGTAGGCCGCTGGTCCGCATGGGCCGGCCGAAGCCGAACACCCGGACCCTGAGGCCCGGGCGCTTGAATTCGAACCCCTGGTAGGATGGGCCGTAGACATCCCGGAATATCTGGTCCACCCCCCGGACGCCGAAGGCCCGGGCCATCTCTTCGAACACGGCGTTGATGTCCGAGCCGCTGAAGATGTCCTGTTCGGTGCGGCCGCTCCGGTAGCGGGGCTGCGCAGCGGCACCGAACTGCAAGCGCAAGGCGTCGTACTCCCGGCGCTGGGCCGGGTTGGATAAAACGGCGTAGGCTTCATTCACCCGTTTCATGGCTTCAACCGCCGCGGGGTTGTCGCGGTTGCGGTCGGGGTGATGATCGAAGGCCATGCGCCGGTAAGCCTCTTTAATCTCCCTGGCCGAGGCCTGGGCGGAGACACCAAGAATCGAATAATAGTCGCTTGTAGACGTCATGAATCGGCTGCCTTAATGTGGTAGTTGTTTAGAAAACAATGAAACGGTAAATGGGAGGGGCGATGAAAGCTACACCGGAAGCAACATGCCCGGGAGTCGATTCCAAATGCCCTGAATGCCGGCGCCCGCTGAGCGCCCCCCGTACGCGGTCCGAT
>JALOOS010000301.1 GCA_025454275.1 Desulfobacterales bacterium
AGGACGAAATCGACCTCTTTTTCGGTGGTGTAGCGGCTCAGGCTGAAGCGGATCGAGCCGTGCGCGGCGGTGAAGGGGACCCCCATGGCCCGCAGCACGTGGGAGGGTTCGAGCGAGCCCGAGGTGCAGGCCGAGCCCGATGAGGCGCAGATCCCGTGCTCGTTCAGCATGAGCAGGATCGCCTCCCCCTCCACGTACTCGAAGGCGACGCTCGCGGTGTTGGGCAGGCGCTGCTCCGGGTCCCCGTTCACCCGGACGTGGGGCACGCGCGCCAGCAGGCCCTGCTCCAGCCGGTCCCGCAGCGCACTCACCCCGCGGTAGCCTCCCGACGCCAGGAACCGCCCGGCCAACTCGGCCGCCTTGCCCAGGCCGACGATGGCGGCGGTGTTCTCGGTGCCGCCGCGCCGGTTCCGCTCCTGGTGGCCCCCGATCATGAAGGGGACGAACTTCGTCCCCTTGCGCACGTAGAGGGCCCCGACCCCCTTGGGCCCGTGGAGCTTGTGGCCCGAGAGCGAAAGCATGTCCACCGCGCTGCGGCCGAGATCGATGGGGATCTTGCCCACCGCCTGGACCGCGTCGGTGTGGAAGACGATGCCCCGCTCCTTGACCCGGCGCGCCACCTCCTCGATCGGGAAGATCACCCCGGTCTCGTTGTTGGCCCACATCAGGCTCACCACCGCCGTATCATCGCTGAGGCTGTCGTAGAGCTGGTCGAGGTCCAGGCGCCCCCGGCCATCCACCGGCACGAAGGTGGTGTGGTACCCTTTTTTGGAGAGGACCTCGGCGAGGTTCTTGATGGCCGGATGCTCGACCCGCGAGGTGACGATGTGCCGCCGGCCGGGGTGGGATTCGAGGGCCGCGTGGATGGCGGTGCTGTTGCTCTCCGTGCCGCAGCTTGTGAAAACGATCTCCTCCGGGGCGGCGCCGAGCAGGTGCGCGAGCTGCTCGCGCGCCGTGCGCAGATGGGCCGCCACCCCGCCGCCGAAGGAGTGCATGCTCGAGGGGTTGCCGTAGTATTCCGAAAAATAGGGCAGCATCGCCTCCAGCACCTGGGGGTCCACCCGGGTGGTGGCGTTGTTGTCGAGGTAAACGACCTGCGTCATCACTGCACCTCCTCCACCACCAGCTCCGGGCTCACGAGCTCGCGCAGCTTGTTCTCGACGTAGTGCTTGAGCGTGATGTGGGACTTGGCGCAGCTCGCGCAGGAGCCGCCCAGCCGCACCATGACCCGGTTGCCGTCCACGTCCACCAGCTCCAGCCGGCCGGCATCCATGTTGAGGGTCGGGTTGATCTCGCGCGCGATGCTCTCCTCGATCAGCTTGATCTTCTGCAGGTTGGTCAGCGCCCGCGGCCGGATGGGGACCAGGCGCGGGGCGCCGAGGATCTGGTCGATGATCTCCTGGATGCGGTCGTGGCACTTGCCGCAGCCGCCCCCGGCCTTCACGTAGTCGGTGACATCCTCGATGGTCTTGAGATGGTTTTCGCGCACGACCCGCTCGATCTCGCGGTCGGTCACGCCGAAGCACTCGCAGACGATCTCGCCTTCGACCTTTTTGGCGGCCTCGCCGCGGTAGCAGGCGATGGCTTTTTCCAGAGCCTCCCGGCCCATGACCGAGCAGTGCATCTTCTCCTTCGGCAGCCCCCCGAGATAGCCGGCGATGTCCTCGTTGGTGATCCGGGCCGCCTCCTCCAGGGTCTTGCCGATCACCATCTCGGTGAGGGCCGAAGAGGAGGCGATGGCGCTGGCGCAGCCGAAGGTCTGAAAGGTGGCGTTCTTGACCCGGCCGCCCTCATCCAGCTTGAAGTAGAAGGTCAGCGCATCCCCGCAGGCGATCGAGCCGACCTCCCCGACCCCATCGGCGTTTTCGATCACCCCCACGTTGCGCGGGTTGAGAAAATGGTCCTTGACCTTGTCCGTGTACTCCCACATGGCACCCCTCCCTGATGGTTGAATATGGCCAGATGATAATCACCCTTTGGACGGTTTACAGGAGGGGCGGGCTGCCTGGCGGGGGGAGGGGGTGAAAAAGGGGTTGTCAAACCGATCGGGCGGCTGTAATCATATAGCCGACCCCCATCGCCTGCGAACGTGCACCCCCACGGAAGGAGGCGCTCCATGAAGCCCACGCTCAGGCGCGCGGCATTCGCCGGCAGCTGGTATCCGGCCCGGGCCTCGGAGTGCGAGGCCGAGATCCGGGGTTTCATCGAAAAAAGCGGCATCGCGACGCCCCGCACCCCGCGGCCGGTCGGAGGGATCCTGCCCCACGCCGGGTGGTATTACTCGGGCGCCATCGCCTGCAACGTGATCCACTGCCTGAAAACCGCCGGACCGCCTGCGCCGGATGTCGTGGCGCTGTTCGGCATGCACCTCAACCCCTCCTCCCCCCACCGCATGATGCCGACAGGGGTGTGGGAAACCCCCTTCGGCGGCCTGCCGGTGGCGGAAGAGCTGGCCGCCGAGATGGCCGGGCAGTTTCCCTTCCGGCTCGAGTCCCCGGAGCGCGCCGCTCCGGACAACACGATCGAGCTGCAGCTGCCATTCATCAAGTACTTCTTCCCGGAGGCGAGGCTCCTCGCCATGGGGGTCGCCCCGACCGAGGCGGCCCTTCAGATCGGCGCGGCGCTGGTCGCAAGCGCCGAGCGCCTGGGCCAGCGGCTGATCGTCATCGGCTCGACCGACCTGACCCATTACGGGCCGAACTACGGGTTCGCCGGGCACGGCACCGGGGCCGCAGCGGTGGCCTGGGTCAGGCAGGAGAACGATCGGCGGGCCATCCAGGCCATGCTGGAGCTGGACCCGGGGCGGCTGATCGCGGAGGCGCTT
>JALOOS010000047.1 GCA_025454275.1 Desulfobacterales bacterium
GCGGCGCACTACCGGGCCTCGGCCTTCCTGGTCGAATGCGGCCGGGGGGTCCTGCCCGGCGGCAACGCCCTCGCATGGGAATGGGCCGGGGCGGCCGGTATCGCCGGCCTTTACCCCGTGATCCTGGCCGGCGGGCTCACTCCGGACAATGTGGCCCAAGCGGTGCGCGCAGCCGGCCCGGACGCCGTCGACGTGAGCTCGGGCGTCGAGTCGGCGCCCGGGCGCAAGGATCTTCACAAGGTAGCAGACTTCATTGCCGCCGTCACCCACGTCGGCGCACGCAGGAGGATATTCGCATGACATCGCCCCCATTTTCGGAAAGCGCCCCATACGGCGGCCTGCCGGACGCGACGGGCCATTTCGGCCCCTACGGCGGCCGCTACGTGGCCGAGACCCTCATGCCGGCCATCCTGGAGCTCGATGAGGCCTACCGTCGCATCGCCCCCGACACCGACTTTCAGCAGGAGCTCGCCCGGCTGCTCGCGGCCTACGTCGGACGGCCGACCCCGCTCTTTCACGCCGAGCGGCTCTCGCGGCACCTGGGCGGGGCGGCGGTCTTTCTAAAGCGTGAGGACCTCGCCCACACCGGCGCCCACAAGATCAACAACACCATCGGCCAGGGGCTCCTCGCCCGCCGCATGGGCAAGCGCAAGCTGATCGCCGAAACCGGGGCCGGCCAGCACGGAGTGGCGACCGCGACCACGGCGGCCCTCTTCGGCATGGAATGCCGGATCTTCATGGGGGTGGAGGACATCCGGCGCCAGGCGCCCAATGTCCAGCGCATGCGCCTGCTCGGAGCGGAGGTGGTGCCGGTGGCGAGCGGCACCGCCACCCTGAAGGACGCCATGAACGAGGCCATGCGCTACTGGGTGGAGGCCGTGAGCGACACCTTCTACGTCATCGGCTCGGTGGCCGGCCCCCACCCCTACCCGATGATGGTGCGCGATTTCCAGCAGGTGATCGGGCAGGAGGTCAAGCGCCAGATGGCGGCCGCCGCCGGCCGGCTGCCGGACTGTCTCGCGGCCTGCGTCGGCGGGGGCAGCAACGCCATGGGCCTCTTCTACCCGTTTCTGGAGGAGCGCACGGTGGAGCTGGTGGGCGTGGAGGCGGCCGGCCACGGGATCCCGACGGGGCGGCACGCCGCCGCCCTCGGGGCCGGCAGCGTCGGGGTCCTGCACGGGTCCAAATCGTATCTTCTCCAGGACCCAGGCGGGCAGATCCGCGAAGCCCACTCCATCTCGGCCGGCCTGGACTACCCCGGGGTCGGGCCCGAGCACGCCTGGCTGAAGGATTCCGGGCGCGCGCGCTATGAAGCCGTGGACGACGCGGCGGCGCTCGCGGCCTTCCGGCTCCTGTGCCGGCTGGAGGGGATCATTCCCGCCCTGGAGAGCGCCCACGCCCTCGCCTGGGTCATCCAGGCGGCGCCGCGGCGTTCGCCGGGCGAGATCATCGTCGTCAACCTCTCCGGGCGGGGCGACAAGGACCTCGGCATCGTGGTCCCCCGGATTCAGCCCGAGGGAAAGGAGCACCCATGAACCGCATCCCTCGCACCTTCGCCGATCTGGCGGCCAGGAAGGAAAAGGCGCTCATCGGGTTCATCACCGCCGGGGACCCCGACCGGACGATCTCGCTCGCAGCGATCCAGGCGATGTGCCGCGCCGGCCTGGACCTGCTCGAGCTGGGGGTGCCCTTCTCGGACCCCACCGCCGACGGGCCGGCGATCCAGCGCTCCTCGGCCCGCGCCCTGGCCGCCGGCATGGACCTCCGTCGGGCGATCGAGATGGCGGCGTCGATCCGCGGGTGCACGGAGATCCCCCTCGTCCTCTTCAGCTACTACAACCCGATCCTGGCCTACGGCGCCGAGGCCTTCTACCGCCATGCCGTCGCCGCCGGCGCCGATGGGGTGCTGGTGGTGGACCTGCCGCCGGAGGAGTCGGCCGAGCTCACCTCCCGCTGGCCGGGGAAGGCGCTCAGCCTGATCCGCCTGACGGCCCCGACGACCCCGCCCGCGCGCCTGGAGGCCATCGCGGCGTCGGCCTCCGGGTTCATCTACCATGTCTCCAAACTCGGGGTCACCGGCAGCGAGGGGGTGAGCGTGGCCGAGGTCGAACAGAAAGTGCGGGAGCTGCGCCGCGTGACCCGCCTGCCGGTCTGCGTGGGTTTCGGCATTTCGACCCCCGCCCAGGTCGCCGCCTTCAGCACCGTCTGCGACGGCGTGGTGGTCGGCAGCGCCTTCGAGCGCCTGATCGAGGAGAACCTGGGCCGTGCGGAGCTTCCCCGGATTCTCGCCGAGCGGGTGGCCGCCCTCAAAGCCGCCACGCGCGGCGGGAAGGGAAATGCGGCGCCATGAGATCCGCAGGCCCGTGCCCCTGAAAATCAACGCCGCCCCGGGGTCCGGCCACGGGGCGGCGTTGCGGTCGACGCGGAAACCAGCAGGGCCGGTCAGCTCTTTTTCAGCTCCCCCAGCCCCCCGTGCCAGGAGCACCTGTCGCAATACGTCTCAGTAACGTCCTGAATTTCGAGTGCCGACCCCTCGTCGGCGAATCGCACATCACCCGAAGCCACACTGAACCCGTGGGTCTCGAACTCATCCTCCGGATCCTTGACGTAGAACTCCTGGCAGCCGCAGACGGGACATTTCATCGGTCTCTCCCCTGTATTTTTCGCCGCAGGCGAAAACCAATCAATCCACCTTTCGGAAGGCCTTCTTCTTGGCCTTGCAGACCGGGCACTCCTCGGGGGCCTCGCTCTCGCAGGTGTAGCCGCAGACCGAGCAGACATAGTAGTCGACGCCGGCCGCGGGTTTGCCGAGGGAGTCGATCGCCTTTTGGTAAAGGGCGGCGTGGATCTTCTCCACCTCGTTGGCATAGATAAAGGTGCGCACGGCGGCTTCGTTGCCCTCGGCTTTGGCCGCCTCGATCATGGGCGGGTACATGGACTCGAACTCGTAGGTCTCACCGCCCAGGGCCTCCTTGAGGTTCTCGAGCGTGCTCTTGACCCCCTTGAGGGTGCGCAGGTGGGTGTGGGCGTGGACCGTCTCCGCCTCGGCCGCTGCGCGGAACAGCTTCGCGACCTGGGGATACCCCTCGGTGTCGGCCTTCTGGGCGAAGGCAAGGTACTTGCGGTTGGCCTGCGACTCTCCGGCAAAGGCCTCTTTGAGATTCTTCTCGGTCTTGGTCATGAAATTTCCTCCTTCCGTTTTGGGTGTGCAGCGCAATCGGTCTAGGCAGCGGTCGGCAATCGTCGCAAAGAAAGAATCAAATTGCGTGCCATCCGCCGCCAGGTTTCCTAAAAAGTTAAAAAGGTATTGATTATGAATTGTTATCCAGGATCCCTTCAACGCCCGGAAGCTGCCTCGGCGTTGAAAACCTGAGACACTGTACCGAACGATTCCGGTGTCGGCCAGGAAGCGGCGGCCGGATCCCTTACGCCGACGGGAGATCCGGCGCGGCCGTCTCCGTTCCAGGAAGATCCTGGGACACAAATGTCCCAATACATTCCTGCGGCCACACCCGAAGGTCAGCTCCCGGCCGTCTTTTCCCGGAGCGCGGCATGGGCGGCCGCCAGGCGGGCGATGGGCACCCGGAAAGGCGAGCAGGAGACATAGTCCAGCCCCAGCTTGTGGCAGAGCTCGATCGAAGCGGGGTCCCCGCCGTGCTCCCCGCAGATCCCGCACATCAAACCCGGCCGGACCCGCTTGGCCCTCTCCATGGCGATCCGCATCAACTCGCCCACCCCCTGGGGGTCGATCGTCGCAAAGGGGTTGTCGGGCAGGATCCCCGCCGAGATGTAGGGCACGAGGAAGCTTCCCTCGGCGTCGTCCCGGGAGATGCCGAAGGTGGTCTGGGTCAGGTCGTTGGTTCCGAAAGAGAAGAACTGGGCGTGCGCGACGATCTGATCGGCCGTCAGCGCCGCCCGCGGGATCTCGATCATCGTGCCGAACTTGTAGTCCACCGCCATCCGCTGCTCATCCATCACCTTTTTGGCCTCGGCCTCGAGCACCTCCCGCTGGCGCTTCAACTCGTTGAAATGGCTGGTGAGGGGGATCATGATCTCGGGGTGGACATCGACCCCTTCGCCGGCCGCGATGCAGGCCGCCTCGAACACCGCCCGCACCTGCATGCGGGTCAGCTCCGGGATCATGATCCCGAGCCTCACCCCGCGCATGCCGAGCATCGGGTTGGCCTCGTCCAGGGCCCTGGCGCGTTTGAGAAGCGTCTCCTTGAGCCGGATCTGCTCGAGCAGGTCGTCCACCTGGGATAGGTTCGGGGCATGCTGCATACGGATCTTGAGATCGGCCAGATCGTGCATGAGCTCGGAGATGTTCGGCAGGAACTCGTGCAGCGGCGGGTCGATCAGACGGATGATCACCGGCAGCCCGTTCATGATGCGAAAGAGCCCCAGAAAATCATCGCGCTGAAACGGGAGCAGGGTCTCCAGGGCCTCCCGGCGCTCGCTCGGCAGATCGGTCATGATCATTTTCTGGAAGAAGGCCAGGCGCGCGGGCTCGAAGAACATGTGTTCGGTCCGGCACAACCCGATGCCCTCCGCGCCGTACTCCCGGGCCCGCTGGGCATCGCGGGGGTAGTCGGCATTGGCCCGCACCCCCAGCCGCCGGAACTCGTCGGCCCAACGCAGGAGCTTGATGAGCCAGGGGTCCTTGATGTCCGGGACCACGGCCTTGAGCTTGCCGAGGTAGACCTCTCCGGAGGTTCCGTCGATCGAGATCCACTCGCCCTCCTTGACGGTCTTATCCCCCACCCGCATGAGCCGGTCGTTCATGTCGATCTCGATGGCGGCGACCCCGACCACCGCCGGTTTGCCGAACTGCCGCGCCACGAGCGCCGCATGGCTGGTGCGCCCGCCGCGGCTGGTCAGGATCCCCTGGGCGGCGAGCATACCGTGCACGTCGTCGGGCTTGGTCTCCGGCCGGACCATGATGACGGCCTTGTTGTCGTTCTTGGTCCAGGATTCGGCCAGGTCGGCGTCGAAGGCCACCATGCCGACCGCCGCCCCGGGCGAAACGTTGAGCCCGGTCGCCAGGAGCGACCCCGCCGCCTTGGCCTCCTGCTTGGTGATGTGGTCGAACTGGGGGTGCATGAAGAAGTCCACCTGGTCGGGACTCACTCGCAGGACCGCCTCCTCGCGGGTGATGAGTTTCTCCTCGACCATGTCCACCGCGATCCGCACGGCGGCCTGGGCGGAGCGCTTGCCGTTGCGGGTCTGGAGCATCCAGAGCTTGCCCTTCTCGATCGTGAACTCGACATCCTGCATGTCGCGGTAGTGCTGTTCGAGCCGCTTGGCGATGCCCAAAAACTCCGCGTAGGCCTCGGGCATCTCCTTGATCAGCTGGTTGATGTCCTTGGTCATGCGGATCCCGGCGACGACGTCCTCGCCCTGGGCGTTGGTGAGGTAGTCGCCCTCGATCTCCTTCTCCCCGGTGGTGCCGCTGCGGGTCATGGCGACGCCGGTGGCGCTGGTCTCGCCCATGTTGCCGAACACCATGGCCACGATGCTGACGGCCGTGCCCAGATCGTGCGGGATACCCGCGGCATTGCGGTAGTCCACAGCGCGCTTGCCGTTCCAGCTTTCGAAGACCGCCGCCGTCGCCATCCGCAGCTGCTCGTAGGGCTCGGTGGGAAAATCCCGGTTGGACATCCGGCGGAAGATCTTCTTGAACTCCGAGATCACCTCCTGGAGCTGCTCGGCGCTCAGCTCCGAGTCGACCTTGACGTTGGCCGAGCGCCGGGCGCGGGAGAGGACCTCCTCGAAGGGCTCGTCCGCGATCCCCATGACCACCGCGCCGAACATCTGGATCAGCCGGCGATAGGAGTCGAAGACGAAGCGCGGGTTCGACGTCAGGGCGATCATGCCCTGGCAGGTCTCCTCGTTCAGCCCGATGTTGAGCACGGTGTCCATCATCCCGGGCATCGAGAACTTGGCCCCCGAGCGGCAGGAGACGAGCAGCGGTTGGTGCGGGTCCCCGAAGCGGCGCCCGGTCAGGGACTCCACCTTTTCCAGAGCGCTGATCGCCTGGTCCCACATGCCTTCGGGGAAGGAGCCCCCATGGGCGAGGTACTCGTTGCAGGCCTCGGTCGTGATCGTGAACCCCGGCGGGACCGGCACGCCGATCCGCACCATTTCGGCCAGGTTGGCCCCCTTGCCGCCGAGCAGGCCGCGCACGGCCTCATGCGAAGTTCCGGCGTGGGTTTGGGCCTGATCGAGCTCATCGAAGAGATACACCCATTTTCGGTCCATGTGCGGCTCCTTTTGATGTAAGGTGAGTTCTGTGACGCGGGGCGGCGCTGCCGCCGGGGGACTCCGCCGCCGTTGCGAAAGGGCGCCGGTACGGGAGGGCCGGGGCAGTCCTGCAGGAGTCTTCTACATCAAGACCCGCCGCAGAGTCAATTTTGACGACTTCGTATGAATCCGGCCGGCGCCGACCGGATGGATTGAACTCTGCGCCGGAGTCATGATAGACGAGTAAGCATATTCAGGCCTGAGATGGGTTGTGCGATGCGAAGGAGCTGCAGCCGAAAGGAGACGTTCAATGGAATCCGCGTGGGAAAAAAAGCTGGCCTGCGCCAGTCAATGCCACCACTGCCGCAAGACGCTGGGGCCGAAGGATCCGCGCATCCTCTCGGTATTCGACCATGAGCCCGTCTGCGCGGCCTGCAAGCGGGTCGAGGAGAAGCGCCCGGACTACGCCGACCGCTCGAAGCAGATGATCGCCGGGTGCATCGCCGAGACCGGCCGGCCTTACGGCGAGCCGGCCGGATACTGCTTTCATCACTTCTGCCCCTTCACGTGCAAGTAAGCCCGGTTTCAGGGCCGGCTTGACAAGGAAGGGGCTTGTTCCATAGGATCCCCCCGGGTGCGCGATTTTGCCTTGGCGCGGCGGCCGCGCACGCGATCTCTGCTGAGCGCCCAACGGAACCGGAAAGGAGCCCATCATGAAAGATGTCGTCATTGCCGCGGCCTGTCGGACCGCCATCGGGACTTTCGGCGGGACGCTGCGCGACCTGCATGTGACCAAGCTCGCAAGTGTCGCCATGAAAGGGGCCATCGAACGGTCGGGGATCGACCCCGCCCGGATCGACGATGTACGCTTCGGCTGCTGCCTGGAGCCGGTCGACAGCATGAACATGACCCGCGTCGCGGCGCTGATGACGGGCATCCCCGATTCGATCACGGCCGCCACCATCAACCGGGTCTGCATCTCCGGGATGGAGGCGGCCGTCTCCGGCATGGCCATGATCCAGGCCGGGATGGCCGATGTGATTCTCGCGGGCGGGGCGGAGCACATGTCCGGCGCCGCCTATTCGGTCTTCAACGCCCGCTGGGGCTGCCGCCTGCAGGACCAGGAGTTCGTCGACAACATCATGCGCGGGCTGCACTGCGGCTCCCACCTTCTGCCGCACCCGGAAGAGGGCCCGGTGGACGCCTCCGCACCGCCGCTCAGCCTGTTCAAGGGCAAGCCCTATATCATGGGCGCCACGGCGGAGTTCGTGGCCCAATACAAAAACATCGGCCGCGAGGAGATGGACGCGATCGCGCTGCGCAGCCACAACAACGTCGAGCGCGCGACGAAAAACGGGGACTTTCGGGAGGAGATCGTGCCGGTCACGATCCCGCAGCGCAAAGGCGACCCGCTGGTCTTCGACAAGGACGAGCACTTCCGGCCGGGCATCACCCTGGAGCAGCTGAAGAAGCTGCCGCCGGCCTTCGTGCCGCAGATCGGCAAGGTCACGGCCGGCAACTCCAGCGGCATCAACGACGGTGCGGCCGCGCTCCTGATCATGTCGGCCGATAGGGCGAAGGAGATGGGCATCCGGCCGCTCGCCCGGATCAAGGCCGTCGGCCGCGGCGCCTGCCATCCGTCGGTGATGGGGCTCTCGCCGGTACCGGCCGTGCGGCATCTGCTCGAGCGCAGCGGCCTTGCGCTCAGCGACTTCGAGCTGATCGAAGTGAACGAAGCCTTCGCCGCCCAGTATCTCGCGGTCGAGAAGGAGCTCGGGCTGAACCGCGAGATCACCAACGTGAACGGCTCGGGCATCGGCCTCGGCCACCCGGTGGGCGCCACCGGCGCCCGCATCATCGTGACCCTGATCCATGCCATGAAGCAGCGCGGCAAGTCGCTCGGGCTCGCCACGCTGTGCGGCGGAGGGGGTGTGTCAATGGCCTGCGCCATTGAAATGCTATAGAAGCGGTTTGATAACCCCGCCTGACGGCCGGGGGCGGCATCGCAGGCCTCTCGAACCTGCTCACAACCTGAACAGGTTGCTGCGCTTTCGATTCGCCCTGCTCCTTGCCCGCGGCAGTGATCCGGGATCCTGAAACCGCTTCCAGCGGCTTGATATCACCGTCTGACGGCCGGGCGTCCCGCATGGCGGGATCCCAGGCCTCTCGAACGTGCTCACAGCCTGACCGGCGGCCGGAGGAGCTCACCTGATCGTTGAAACACCTTCTGACATGGGCCGCGCTCCTCCTGGCGCTGGCCGCCGCACTTCTGGCGGCGGCCTGGGCCAGCCGTGACCGGCTGCTGGCACCGCCGGTCAAGGCCCTGATCGAAAAGGTCCTGCGGGAGGAGGCCGGGCTCGAGGTCGCCATCGGTTCCCTCTCGGGTTCCTTTCTTTTCGACCTCGATATCCGCGATTTC
>JALOOS010000048.1 GCA_025454275.1 Desulfobacterales bacterium
GCGATCGTCCGCGGCGATAATCTGCTCCAGGGATTTCCGATGCCGCAACCAGTCATAGAAGGAATCGCCCGGAGCCGGATAGTGGGCGGCTCCCAGGGCCTGGCTCTTGTAGAGCGCCACCAGCCGGCGGGCGAGGTGCTCCTGGCCGGAGCGAATCCGCCGGGCCAGGTCGTCGACGGCGACCGTCGTGCTGGCGATGTTGTCTTCGAGTCCGGTCATCTCGCGTTCCAGCAGGGCGGCGCGGCGCCGGTGGCGCTGGAGCGTCCGGCCGACGGCGTCGAGCGCCGCTGCGATCTCGCTCTCGTCCCTCCGGAAACGCTCAAGCTCGCCCGCCTGCCGACGAAGCTCCTCCTGAACCCCTTGCGCCTCCAGCGGCGTCGCAGGCACCCCATCCCCCGAGAGGGGGGCTTGCGGCGGCGGCTGCCCGAAGGCGGCCGCCGCGAGCCCGAACCCGGCCGCCAGCGCGCACCCCTTCAGAAATCCAATCCGTCCCATCTTCTCCACCATCGAGGAGGTGATCGCGATCGCAGGGCGCGCTCAGGCCGATGATCTCCGTCCCAAGGAGAGATGTGCGCCGATCGCGCCGACGAGGGTGCTGGCGGCGAGGATGGCGACGGTCATGGCCGGGGTCAGGAACCGATAGGGGACAATCTCCGCCAGCACCTTCAGCTCGGGGCGGTCCGCCAGGGTGCCGAAGGCGGCATAAAGCGCCCCCAGCCCGAGGCCGGCACCGGCCAGCCCCTGGAGCAGGCCGGCGATGTAGAACGGGGCGCGTACGAAGAGTTCCGAGGCGCCGACCCAGCGCATCACCGCGACCTCCTCCCGCCGCGAGTAAACCACCAGGCGGATCGTGTTGGCGACGATGGCGAGCGCGGCGATCAAGAACAGGCTGCTCATCACCGCTCCGCCCGTCCGCAGCAGCCGGGCGACATCCCGGGCGGCCCCGACCCACTGTCGGCCGTATTCGACTTCCTGGATACCGGGCAGGGTGCGGAGATGGGCCGCCACGCCCTCCAGACGCTCCCAGCCCTGCTCATCGGGCCTGAGGCGGATCTCAAAACCATCCGGCAGCGGGTTCTCGGGGAGGTTCTCCAGCAGGGAGGCCTGATGGGCCATCCGGGTCTTGAGTTCGGACAACGCCGCATCGCGGGCGATGAACCGCGCCGAGGCGACCCCCTCGAGCGCCTCGATCCGTTCCTGAAGCTCCACCGCGGGCAGCGGCGGGTCGCTGTCGAGGTAGGCCATGAGGCGGGCGCTTTTTTTCCACTCCTGCAGGGCGAGATCCGCATTCTGCGCAACGAGGAGCGCTGCGCCGACGATCAGGATGGAAAGGGCGATGGTGGCGACCGCCAGGGCGCTGATGAGCGGGTTGGCGACGATGTCCTCGAGCGCGCGCTTAAAATGCCCGGCGATCATAATGTTTTTCCACCTGCACGGAGCGGACCAGCCGGCCCCGGTCGAGCATCAGCACCCGCCCGCCGATATCGCCGATCAGCCGCTGGTCGTGGGTGGCGATCACGACGGTGGCCCCGCGGATGTGAGCGGCCCGCAGCAGGTCCATCACCCCCCGGGCGGACGCCTCGTCCAGGCTGCCGGTCGGTTCATCGGCCAGGATCAGCTTCGGGTCGCCGACGATGGCCCGCGCCACGGCGACCCGCTGCTGCTCGCCGCCCGAGAGCCGGGGCGGCAGCGCGGCCGCATGCTGGTCCATGCCCACCCGTCGCAGCACCGAGAGAACCTTCGGAGGGATCAGGCGGCTCCGGTAACCGGCGGCCTCCAGTACCAGGGCTACGTTGGCGAAGACGCTGCGGCCGGGGATGAGCTTGTAATCCTGGAAAACCACACCGCATCTGCGGCGCAGCAGGGCCACCCGGCGCGGCGGGAGCCGTGCGGGGTTCTCGCCGTCGATGAACACCTCGCCGGCGCTCGCCTTTGAACCGAAATACAACAACTTGAGAAGGGTGCTCTTTCCGGCTCCGCTCGGGCCGGTGATGAAGACCCATTCGTTTTTGGCGATGTCAAAGCTCAGGTCGACGAGCGCCGGGTGGCGGCCGTAGGTGTGTGCGACGCGGATAAGGCGGATGATCGGGACGGCGGCATCGGGATCGGTCATTCCAGGCGTTCCTGGCCGATCGCCCGCAGCAGGAAGGCCTTGGCGATTTTGAAATCGAAAAGGGCGTTGGTGTAGTTGGTCTCGGTCTGGGTCAGCAGGGTCTGGGCGACCAGAACGTCGGTCTGGGTAGCCACCTGCTCCTTGTACTGCTCCTCGGTGATGCGCAGGTTCTCCTTGGCTTGCTCGACCGCCTGCCCCACGGTGGCGATGTTCTGCTCGGCCTCCTTGGTGCGCAGGTAGGCCTGCTTGACCTCAAGGTTGATGGTGTCCAGCAGTTCGGATCGGCGGTATTTGGATTGGGCCAGGCGGGAGAGCTTCTCCTTGCGGCCGTAGCCGGTCCGCCCCCACTCCCAGAGGCTCCAGGTGGCAGTGGCTTGGACATTCCAGCCGGCGGCATCGCTGATCCCGACCCCTCCGTCCACCTGCCAGTCGTCACCGATGCGGACATAGGAACCGACCACATCCACCGCCGGGAAATAATCCTTTTCGGTGAGCCGGACCTGCCGCTCGGCGATGTCGACGTCGAGGTTGGCCACCCGGATCTCCAGACGCTGTTTCTGGGCCTCATCGAGGGACTCCTCGAGGCTCGGGCGGTACGAGGTGAGGGCGACGTCGTCGACCAGGACGACGGGGGTGTTCACCGGCCGGCGCAGCACGGTGTTGAACTGGGCCCGGGCGATTTCCAGGTCGTTGACGGCCACGGTCCGTCGTTGGACCGCATTGGCGAGCTGTACCTGGGCCTGGAGGAGGTCGTTCAGAGGGCTCAGCCCGACCTTGTAGAAATTCTCGGCCACGTCCCGCTGGGCGGCGATCGAGGTCACCTGCTGTTCGGCGACATCCAGGAGTTTCAAGCTCTTCAACACCGAATAGTAGGCGTTCTTGGCATCCAGGATCACATCCTGTCGGGTCAGCTTGGCCTCGACTTCGGCCCGGTCCAGACCCAATTCGGAGAGCCGGTACTCGTTCAACAGCTTGAAGCCGGTGAAAATCGGCTGGCGCAGGGAGGTGTTCCAGGTGTACTGGTCCTGGGGCAGGGCGACGGTGGCCTGCCCTGTGACCGGGCTGCGGGTGGTGCGCTCATCGTTGCGGTGAAGGTAGGTGTAGCTGGTGCCGAGGCTCGGCAGGAAGCCGGTCCGGCTGGCGTTGCGAAGCGCCTCGGCGGCGTTGATCTCCTCCAGGGAGCGCTTGATCCCGAGGTTGGCCGTGAGCGCGAGCTCGACGGCGTCGGGCAGCGATAGGGGCGGGACGGCCGCCTGCCCGAAGAGCGGCCCGGCTCCGGCGAAGAGGATCAGCAGCACCTGGACTCCGACAAGCACCTGTTTCATGGCGGCCTTTCAGGGATACGCCCTGCGGGCGAAACGGTTGACCCCCGCCGCGGGAGCTGGTAGACTCCCGGCGAGTTCAAGGAGGGCCGACCCCGGTTTTTCTTGCTCAAGCCTCCACCGCATTCCCTTTAACGTGGCTTCTTCCAATCCGGTGGAGGCTTTTTATATCCAATCGCCCGGGCGAAATCAACCGTTTCCAGGGCCGGCGCAGCTCGCGATGATGCGCCGCCGGCGGCCCGGCGCGGGCAACGCCCGGCAGGAGGGATCGTGAAGCAGGAGCTGATCGACATGCTCTGCCGCAAGTCGTTCCAATACAGCGAGGAGCCGGTCTTCAAGCTCGTCTCCGGCCGCATGAGCCACTACTACGTCAACTGCAAGCCGACCACCCTCCATCCCCGGGGGATGTTTCTGGTCGGCCACCTGGTCTTTGCCGCGCTCCGGGCAGCGGGCGTCGCCGCGGTCGGCGGCCTCACTTTCGGCGCCGACCCGGTGGCGATGGCCGCCGCCTTCGCCTCGGAGCTGGAGGGGCGGCCCATCCGGGCCTTCTCGATCCGCAAAACCCAGAAGGACCACGGGATCGTGCGTTGGGTGGAGGGGGACATCCGCAAGGGAGAGCGGGTGGCGGTCGTGGATGACGTGGCCACCACCGGCGGCTCGACCATTACGGCCATCGAACGGGCGCGGGCCGAAGGGCTGGAGGTGGTCCAGGCGGTCGTCCTGGTGGACCGCCAGGAGGGTGGGCTGGAGGCGATCCGCCGCCACGTGCCGGATGCGAGCGGGATCATCACGCGCGATGAGCTGCTGGTGCGCTGGAAGCAGATTCGGCAGGAGGCGCCGAGGGCCGAATGAGCCCGGCGGCCCGTCAGGCGACGATGTAAGTCGCGCAGGAGTCCTCGGATTCCCAGGCGCTGACCCGGCTGACCCGCACGCCGGGAGCGGTGATCACCTTCTGGAGCTCCCCGGCGATGTAGGCCGCGATGCGTTCGGATGAGGGCTGACGCCCCTCGAACATCTCGAGCTCGTTCAAAAACTGATGATCGACGCGGGCGATGATCTCGCGCAGCCGCCCCTTGACCTCGCCGAAGTCCATCAGCACCCCCCCTGCATCCAACTCCTCGCCGGTGAGGGCCACCTCTATTTTCCAGTTATGGCCGTGCATGTTCTCGCACTTGGCCCCGACCATCGTCAGCCGGTGAGCGGCGGCAAAACGGGTCACCACTTTCACTTCGTACATGGGACCTCCTCGGCCCGTGTGGAACGGGGGTCGCTCTCCCTCGGCCCGCCTCGCGTTCAATGCACGGCGCTCGAGGAGCCGCCTTTCAGCATGTTTTTGAGTTTGTTCGAGAACTTGCCTTTTTCAAGGCGGGCGAACTCGCGCAGGAGCTCCTCCTGCTTCTTGGAGAGATGGGTGGGGGTCTTGATCATGACCTGGATGATCTGCTCGCCGCGCTTGCGGGTCCGCAGGGAGGGGATGCCCTCTTCGTGGAAGTAGAACACATCCCCCGGCTGGGTCCCTTTGGGAATCTCCAGTTGGCGCTCCCCCTCCAGGGTGGGAACCGTGATGGTTCCCCCCAGGGCGGCCTGGACGAAGGAGATGGAGACCTGGCAGATGATGTCGTTGTCGCGCCGCTCGAAGAAGTCGTGGGGCTGGACGTGGATGAAGACGTAGAGATCCCCGCTCGGCCCGCCATGGGTCCCAGGCTCACCCTCCCCGTTCAGCCGCAGGCGCGAGCCGTTGTCGACGCCGGCCGGGATCTTGACCGAAACGCGCTTGCTGACGCGCACCTGGCCGTTGCCGCGGCAGCCGGCGCAGGGGTGGCTGATCACCTGGCCGTTGCCGCGGCAGACATGGCAGGTGGTCCTCACCGTGAAGAACCCCTGGGAACGGGAGACCTGGCCGGAGCCGCCGCACTGACGGCAGGCCTCGGGCGCATGGCCTTTTTCGCAGCCCGTGCCGCCGCACTCGGGGCAGGTTTCGGCCTTGGCCAGCTCGATTTCGGTTTCCGTTCCGAAAGCGGCTTGCATGAAGGTGAGATTGAGATCGTAGCGCAGATCGGCTCCGCGCTGGGCCCGTGATCGGTAGCGGCCGCGCCCGCCGAAGCCGAAGAAGTCTTCGAAGATGTCCCCGAAGCTCGAAAAAATGTCCTCGAAACCGCCGAAGCCCGAAAAGCCCGCCCCTTCCAGACCGGCATGACCGAACTGATCGTAGAGGGCCCGTTTTTCGCGGTCGCGCAGGACCTCATAGGCCTCGGCCGCCTCCTTGAATTTCTCTTCCGCCTCCTTGTCGCCCGGGTTGCGGTCGGGGTGGAACTTCAGTGCGAGTTTGCGGTAGCTGGATTTCAGCTCGTCCTCGGTCGCGTTGCGGTTGACCCCGAGCACCTCGTAGTAATCGCGTTTGGCGGTCATGGCATCCTGTTGACGTATGGAATCACTGATGGAAATCGGTGGGAACCGATACCCGTCATTTTAACGCAAGCAGTCCGAATGTCAATTTTCGGCGGCGGCGCCGTCGTCAGTCTCCTGGAACAGCGATGGTTTTCCCCGTGAGCCGGGTGCTGTAGCCGCCCAGGGATTCCACCCGCCGCCGGAACTCGGCCGAGACGATCACCTCCAGGAGCGCCCGGATGTTCGCGCTGCCGAAATGCTCCTCCGGGATCACGAGGTCGTACTGCTCGGTGACCACCGGGATGAAGTCGAGCCCCAGGGCCTTGGCGGCGGCGTAGATGCCCAGCCCCGTGTCGGCGCTGCCGGTCATGACCGCCACCGCCACCGCCATGTGGGTGAACTCCTCCACGCCGTAGCCTCTGATCTCGGACGGGTCGAGCCCCAGCTCCTTCAGGCGGTAGTCGAGCAGCAGGCGCGTGCCGGAGCCGGCCTGGCGGTTGATGAAGGTCAGATCCGGGCGCACCAGGTCCTCGATGCCCCGGACGGCCTTGGGATTGCCGCGCGGCACGATCAGGCCGTTTTCCCGCAGCACCAGGGTGACGAGGGATACGGCCCGGCCGGGGAGATGCCTGCGGATGTAGGTGAGGTTGTAGGAGCCGTCCTCCGGATCGAGCAGGTGGGAGCCGGCCAGGTGGCACCCCCCGCGTTTGATGGCCATCAGCCCCCCCATGCTGCCGACATGGCTGGAGGAGAGGCCGAGATCCCCGCGGGCGGCCTTGAGCTGGTCGGCCAGCACATCCAGGGTGTTGTCGTGGCTGCCCACGACGACGATGGTCCGGTCGAGCTCCTCGGGGGGGCGCATCAGCTCGGCCGCGACCGGCTCGTTTTCCCGCAGGCCCTCGGTGTCGACCGGGACGCGGATGATGCCGTCCGCCTTCGTCAGGGAGGTGATCTGGCCCGCCCCGCGCGGGAGAGGGGTGGCGACGATCCGTGTGCCCACGCGGCCGAGCTTGACGCGCACGAACTCCTCCACCCCGAGCTTGGAGGCGATCTTGCGGGTCGGCTCGACGAGCGCCGTGGGCGGCGGCGGGGGCGTCTGGGCGAGCAGGGCCGCGATCAGCGGTTTGACCAGCTGCTCGAAGACGATCACGGCCGATACCGGGTAGCCGGGGATGCCGAAGGCGGCCATGGGCCCCACCCGGCCGATCACGACCGGTTTGCCCGGCATGATGGTGACACCGTGCACGAAGACCTCGCCGAGCGCGGCGATGACGGCCCTGGCATAATCCTCGGAGCCGGCCGAGGAGCCGCCGAGGACCAGGGCGATCTGATATCCCTCCTGCCGCGCGGCATCGAGCGCGGCCCGGATCCGGGGGATCTCGTCTGCGACCATGGGGTGCCGGGTGAAGACCCCGCCGCAGGCCTCGACGAGGGCCCCCAGGACAAAGGAGTTCGTCTCCAGCACTTGGCCGGGCTTCAGGTCGGAGAGAGGGGTCCGGCGCCAGTCCACGAGCTCCGAGCCGGTCGGGATGATCAGCACCCTCGGCTTGCACTTGACCGGCACGGAGAAGATGCCCGCGGTCAGGAGCGCCCCGAGGCAAATGGGGGTCACGCGGTGGTGGCGCGGAAAAAGCAGCTCGGTCGCGACGATGTCCTCGCCGATCCGCCGCACGTGCTGCCAGGGAAAGGCCGGGGCCTCGATGCGGACGCGCTCATCCCCGGGGAGCTGGACGGCTTCGATCATGATCACGGCGTCGGTGCCCGCCGGCAGCACATTTCCGGTATTGACGAAGTAGGCCTCGCGTCCCAGGCTGAGCTCGCGCGGTCGCGACTCGCTGGCGCCGTATGTGGTCTCGGCCCGCACCGCCACCCCATCCATGGCGGCGGCGTGGTAATTCGGGGCGGAGATGGCGGCGTGGACCGGTTCGGCCAGGACCCGTCCGACCGCATCCGGCACCGGCACCGTTTCGACGGCGAGGGCCGGCAGCGCCCCCAGTTCATCGAGCACGATGCGGCGGGCCTCCTCCAGGCGCTTCATTTGAAGATAAACGTTTCGTCCCATCCGTGATCCGATCCTCCTCTATGGCCTAAAAGAGAATCACCTCGACGGGTGCCCCGGCCTCGAGCCCCTCGACGTCGCGGCCGATTTCGACCACCCCGTCCCCCTTTACCATGGTGTTGAGCAACCCGGACTTTCCAAGGACCGGCTCGGCCCGGAACCCTTCCGCACCGCGGACGACCCGCACCCGGATGAAATCGGTGCGCCCGGGGACCGAGGCCACGTTGCGGCTCAGGCGGGCGGGCAGCCGGATCTCCTGCGCCAGCGGGGCCCGGATCCCCCCCAGGTGAAGCAGAAAGGGCCGGACGATCCGTGCAAAGACGATCATGGCCGAGACGACGTGACCCGGAAGGCCCCAGAAAGATCGGTCGCGGATGCGCGCCAGAATCGTGGGCTTGCCCGGGCTGATGCTGATCCCGTGCGCCAGGATCCTGGCTTCCGGAAAGGAGGAGATGACCTCGACGGTGAAATCCCGTGCGCCGACCGAGCTGCCCCCGGAGATCAGAACCATGTCGCTGCCCTCGAGCGCCCGGGCGGCGGCGGAGCGCAGCGCATTGAAATCGTCCCCGGTGATGCCGAGCGGGATCGGCAGGGCACCGGCCGCGGCCGCCATTCCGGCCAGGGTGAAGCTGTTTACATCGCGGATCTGACCGGGGCCGGGGTGCGCCGTCACCGGGACGATTTCGTCGCCGGTTGAGATGATGGCCACCTGCGGCCGGCGGTGGACCTTGACCCGCGTGCAACCGAACGCCGCGAGCACGCCGGTGTCCTGGGGCCGGGGGCGACGCTGCGCAAGGCTTCGATCGTCCGCTCGTCCACCGCATCGGCGTGTTCGACCATGAGCACGCTGTCGGCGCCGCGCGGCAGCTCGCCGCCGGTGGGGATGCGGGCCGCCTGGCCGGGTCCGATCGCCACGCCGGGAGCCCGGCCCATCACGACGGTCCCGACGACATCCAACAAGGCGGGGCTGCCCTCACTGGCTCCAAAGGTCGCGTCCGCCTTCACGGCATAGCCGTCCACGGTGGAGCGGGGGAAGCCGGGCAGGTCGGAATCGGCGCGGAGATCCTCGGCCAGCACCCGGCCGGCCGCCTCCTCGAGCGGCACCTCCTCGGCGGCCACCGGGGGAAAGGCGTCCACCTGCGCGAGCACCTGGTCGAGGCCCATGACGGTCAGAAACTCTTTCATCGGGGCTCCTTCATAGCAAAAACAGGCCGGCATCACAAAGTCAATCTCTTCGCTTGCAAAATCTTGAATCCAGTATATAATCTGTCGTCACGCGCGGCTTGGCAAGCTCCGGCCCGCCAAAATCCCCACCCCACAAGGAAGGTCACCGACTCTTATGCTGGATGAATCCGGGGCGCCTGAGGCGCCGGAGGATAGCTCTCGTGCCGATAAACCCGATTTTCTGACCGATAAACGGTTTGATGAGTTCGATCTTGCCGGCGAGGTCATGGCCGGTTTGAAGGATGCAGGCTTTGAGTTCTGCACGCCGATCCAGGCCCGGGCCCTGCCGGTCCTGTTGCTGGGCCGGGATGTCGCCGGGCAGGCCCAGACCGGGACCGGCAAGACGGCCGCCTTTTTGACGACGGTTCTCTCGCGTCTGCTCGCCATGCCCGAGAGGAAGAGCGGCCGCCCCCAAGCCCTCATCATGGCCCCCACCCGCGAGCTGTCCCGCCAGATCTATGAGGAGGCCCGGGTCCTGGGGCGGCACACCGACATTTCGTTTCTGGAGGTGGTCGGCGGGATCGACTACCGGGAGCAGGCCGAGAGCCTCACCCGGGGAGTGGATATCGTCATCGGCACACCGGGGCGGATCATCGATTACTATAAGCAGGGCGTGTTCAAAACCCCGGACATCAAATTCCTCGTCATCGACGAGGCCGACCGCCTCCTCGACCTCGGCTTCGAGAAGGACATGCGCTACATCCTGCGCAAGCTGCCCTCCTTCGAGAAGCGCCAGTCCATGCTCTTCTCGGCGACCCTCTCCTACCGCGTGCTGGAGCTGACCTACGAGTTCATGAACCTGCCGGAGTTCATCGCCGTGACCCCGGAGACGGTCGCGGTCGAGGGGATCGAGCAGTCGCTCTTTCACATCGAAAAAGAGCGCAAAATGCGACTCCTGCTCGGAATCCTGAAGCGCGAGGAGTGGAGCCGGATCCTTGTTTTCGTCAACATGAAAATGGCCGTGGAACGGCTCACGCGCCGTCTCAAGGCCAACGGCCTGCCGGCCGAGGGGATCACCGGGGACCTGCCGCAGCGCAAGCGCTTCCAGCTGATGGAGCGCTTCAAGAAGGGACAGCTCAAGATCCTCGTCGCCACCGACGTGGCCTCCCGCGGGATTCACGTGGAGGACATCAGCCACGTCATCAACTTCGACCTGCCCCAGGATGCCGAAAACTACGTGCACCGCATCGGCCGCACGGCGCGCGCGGGCAAGACCGGGAAGGCGATCTCCTTCGCCTGCGAGGAGTACGTCTACCATCTCGAGCCGCTGGAGGAGATGCTGGGTTACAAGATCCCGGTGGTGTGGCCCGAGGAGGACTGGTTCGCAGAAGACCGCTCGCCGGCGGATCTGCCGGAACGGCGCGAGCGCCGCGGCCGCCATGAGCGACCCGAACGGGGCGACCGGCGCCGCGACCGGGGACGCGGACGGGAGCGCGCTCCCCGAGGGGCGGCACCCGATAAGCCCAAGACCAAGCGCATTCCCGGGGCCTTTTTCGGCTTCGGGCCGCCGGATGTCGAGGACCTCGAGCCTGCGGTTGCGGAAGAACGTGCGGCCGACGACGTCGAGGGTGCGCCGCTCGAGCCGTCCGCCCCTGCCGCCGGAGAGGGCGCGACACCGCTGGAAGGGGCCGCAGCCGGCACCGAGCGCCCGAAAAAGCGCCGCCGCCGGCACCGGCGCAAGAAGAAACCGGTCGCGGCCAACGGCGCCGCCGGTACCGAAGCCGGTACGCCGCCCTCCGCCCCTGAGGCTCCTGCGATCGCGGATCCTCCGGTGGAGGCGCCGGCGTGAGCCGCTTCGCCGGCCCGGCTGCCGCCGGCCGGTGCCTGATGCGTCCCTGACCCGATTGCCATGGGACACGTGTTCGACTCCAGCGATGCCGCGGCGTACCACGCCTCCCTGCAGCGGGACGAAAACCGGCTGGTTTTCGAGATGGAGATCCAGCTGCTGCGGGAGATGCTCCAGCCGCGCCCCGGAGAGTCGATCCTCGACATCGGCTGCGGAACGGGCGCCTGCCTGCCCGCCTTTTTGGAAATGGGGCTGCGGGTGACCGGCATTGATCCCTCGACCGCCATGCTGGACATCGCCGCCGGCCGGGTCGCCAACCGCGTGGACCTATACCGCGGAGTGGCCGAAGACCTGCCCTTCGACGACAACTCCTTCAACCATGCCTGTTTCTTCACGAGCCTCGAATTCGTGGAGGATCCTGCCAAGGCCCTGGCGGAAGCCTGCCGCGTGGCCCGCGACCGATTGTTCATCGGGGTGCTGAACCGGTTTGCCATCAAGGGTTTGGAGCGCTGGGTGAAGGGGATGTTCTCATCGTCCATCTACAACCACGCCCGCTTTTTCAGCGTCTGGGAGCTCAAGCGCATGGTCTACGACCTGGTGGGGCATGTGCCGATCTCCTGGCGCAGCATTTGCCAGCTGCCGCTGCCGTCGGGGAAATTCGCCGCCAGCCTGGAACAGACCCTCCTGCAACGCTGCCCGTTCGGGGCCTTTGTGGGCATGGTCGTTGTGCTGGTGCCCCGGTTCCGCACCCGGCCGCTGACGGTGCGGTATCAGCCGAGTCACACCCCGGGCACCGTCCCGGGCTAGCGGATGCGGCGGCCGGCTGCGCCGCGGCCCTGTGTACGTTCATCCGCGGGAGTGCACCGTCATGGAAGCCCTGCTTTACGAAACGCATTCCGACCGGTCGGTCCGCTGCGCCCTCTGCCGCCACCGCTGCCTCATCGCCGAGGGAAAGCGCGGGATCTGCAACGTGCGCGAAAACAGGGGCGGCGTGCTGCACAGCTTGGTCTACGGCCGGCTGATCGCCGCTCATATCGATCCCATCGAGAAAAAGCCCCTCTACCATTTCCTTCCGGGGTCTTACTCCTACTCGATCGCGACCGTGGGCTGCAACTTCCGCTGCCGCTTCTGCCAGAATGCCGACATCGCCCAGCTGCCGGCCGACGGCGGGGGCCGGATCGTGGGGGAGGCCACGACCCCCGAGGCGGTCGTGGAGGCCGCTGCCCGCGCGGGCTGCCGCAGCATCTCCTACACCTACACCGAGCCGACCGTTTTCTTCGAATTCGCTCTCGCGACCGCCCGGCTGGCGAAAGCACGCGGCCTGGCGAACGTCTTCGTCACCAACGGCTACATGACGGCCGAGGCCGCCGAGCTGATCGCCCCCGTGCTCGATGCGGCCAATGTGGACCTGAAGGCCTTCAACCGCAAGTTCTACACCGACATCTGCGGCGCGCAGCTCGATCAGGTGAAGGCGTCCCTGCGGGAGATGCGCGCGCGGGGCATCTTCCTCGAGGTCACCACCCTGATCGTGCCCGGCCTGAACGACGCGTCGGAGGAGCTGAAGGCGCTGGCCGAGTTTCTGGCCGCCGAGCTGGGCCCGGCCACCCCCTGGCACATCAGCCGCTTTCACCCGACCTACCGGCTGACCGACCGGCCCCCCACTCCGGTCGAGACCCTGCAGGGGGCGCGCGAGATCGGCATCGCCGCCGGCCTTCAGTTCGTCTACCGGCGATGCGGGCGAGAACACCTTCTGCCCGGCCTGCGGTGAGCGGCTGATCGAGCGCTGGGGTTTCCGGGTGGGAAAGATGCGCCTGAAAAAGGGCTGTTGCGCGAAGTGCGGGGCCGCGATCGCGGGGGTGTGGCAATAACCTGTTTGCCAATGAGACGGCTTTTTATTACCGGGGGCCCTCGCCGCCAGCGTCGAAACCGTGCCAAGCGTCATGCCAGCCAACTCAAACGGACCCAGAGCAGCTCTTCGGGAAAAGAAGTGGACATGATCGATGGTTTAACATGGTTATGGTTGATTTATCCGACTAATCACAACATTTGGGCTCTTTGTGATATGGGCTCCTCCCCCTGGACGATTTCATTTGATTTTTATCGCCGGACAGGGGTATTATCCAGCCAGGTCGTAGCATCTTTCGCGCTCCGGCAGACTTGATGCGGGCGCTGGTTTGGCTGCGCGGTCCGGATTCCCCCCCAGCGTCATTTCCTTCCACGAGCTTCATTCTCATCTAGTTGCCAAACCTTCTGCCCCGGGAGGTGACGGCATGGAGCCGAAAGGCTTTCACCGCAAGCTCACCGCCATTCTGAGCGCCGATGTTGCCGGGTACAGTCGTCTGATGCAGGACGACGAGGCGGCCACCGTCAAGACCCTCGAATCCTACAAGCAGTCCTTCTTCGATCTGATCAAGCAGCACCGGGGCCGGGTGGTGGATTCGCCCGGCGACAACCTCCTGGCCGAGTTCGCCAGCGTGGTGGATGCCGTGCAGTGCGCGGTGGCGGTGCAGAAGGAGTTCCACGCGCACAATGCCGAGCTGCCCGAGAACCGC
>JALOOS010000302.1 GCA_025454275.1 Desulfobacterales bacterium
AAGGTTGACCCTTCGCCAAGGTCCGAGGCCCTCGATCTCGCCTTCCAGATCGGAGAAGCGCCAGCCGCCCCCCTCGAGGAGGGCATGGGCGGAGGCCCGGAAGCGCCCCGCCGCGACCGTTCCGCCGCCGAGCAGACGGGCCAGGGCGCCGAGATCCTCCCCCTGGACATTCGCGTGGAGATCCACGCGCGAGCCGGCCTCGAACGAGGCCCCCCTCAATTCCAGCTCGGCACCGGACACCCGGATCCGGCCCTTCAGCGGCCAGGCGGAGGCTGCGGAGAAGGCTGCGAGGGGCCGCTCGGAATCCAGCGCGACGGAGAGCGGCAGGTCGCCGAATCTCCCCTGCAGCACTACCTGCAGCGGCGTGCCGGGCCCGCCCGAGGCGGTTCCATCCGTGACTGCAAGATTGCGCCCCCCGTCCGTCCCTTGAATATTCGCGGTGAGCTCCTTGGCATGGTAGACCCCGTCGGCCGCCGCCAGGGACCCGGTGATCTCGAAAGCCCCGATCCCGCCCAAATCGAGATCGAAGAGCTTCTCGACCGTATCGGGCCGGTCTCCTTTGGCGGCGATGCGCAGGTCGAAGCGGTCCCACGCGAAGGGCCGTCCCACCCGCCCGGTGGCGTCCAGGGAGAGGTCGGGGCATCGGACCTCCAGGCGCGCCGACCAGGGCAGGTGCGGCCCCGCGGCTTCCGCCGGGATATCGGCGGCCAGGCGGATGCGGATGGGAACCCCCTTGGCCGCCCCCTCGGCCTCGATTCTCTCGGGCTCCCCGGGAAGGTTCCAGAGCCGGGCCTCGCGAATGTCGTAGCGGGTGACGCCCCCTTCGGCCGACCGGTGGGAAAGGAGGGCATCCCGGATCAGGATGCGTTCGATGGAGGGCAAGGCTGCCTCGCCGGAACCTGCGGCGCCGGGATCGCCGGGAGGGGTATTGTCGCGGCCGCCGGGGCCCGATTCCAGAAAGATCTTCACCCCTGCGAAGTGGACGTCCAGGACCTGGAGATCGCCCCGCAGCAGCGGCAGCAAGGCCACCTGGACGGCAACCTCCTCGGCCGTGGCGAAATGCGGGTCGGCGGCGCCCTCGGAGTTGGCGATGGCGATCTCCCCCACGACGAGGCGCGGGGTGAGCGAACGCTCGAGGCGGATCGGCCCTGCGATGCGCACCTCGCGGCCGAAGGCCGCCGCGGCGCGCGCCTCCAGGAGACCGCGGAATTGCGCGGGGTCCAGGAACATGAGCGCTGCCGCAACCCCCGCCGCGAGAAGCACCGCACCCAGCAGGAGAACTGCAATGAGCTTCGAACGGCCCATGGGTCAATTTGGGGTTTTGGGAACCCGGTTTACCAGGATGCCCACCGTGCGGGTGAAAACCTCATCCGGCACCCCGAGCGCCCGTTTCAAGGCCACATCCCGGTCCCAGACGTTCCTGATCCCGGAGATCCGCCAGGCATTGACCAGCCCGATGTGCCGGACATGGTACCAGGGGGAGACGACCGGAAAGTGCTGGAGCGGCCAGTCTGTGCCGTAGATCATGTGGTCGATCGTCCAGGGGATATTCAACGCCCTGACGAGGTATCCCAGGCGGTTGATCTGGGTGAGGCTCGAGATATCGGCATAGAAGTTCGGGTAGGCCGGCAGGATCGACAGCAGCCGCTCGAAGTTGTCCTGGCCCTCCGACCGCCCGGTGGCCGCCATGTGGGCCGCGATCACGGTGACGCCGTGCTCCAGGGGCAGGAGCAGCTTCATGGGGTCGGCGAGCTCGTCGCGGGCATGGGCGAAGGATTTCTCCATCCCGGTGTGGGTGAGGAGCGGGATGCCGAGCGCGGCCATTTTGCGGTAGAACGGGACGAAGGATTCGTCGGCGGGGTCGATCTCCATGATCGAGGGGAGCCACTTGACGAGGACCGCCCCCTGGGCGGCCGCCTGCTCCAGGCGCGCGACGGCGTCCGGCCGGTTGGGGTTGATGCTGGCCCCGAAAAGCAGGTTGGGATACTTGGCGACCTCGCGGGCGACGAAGTCATTGGGGATGTAGATCTGGGTGCGTTTCTCGTCCAGGCGGCCGGTGGCCCGATCCACGATCCCGTCCATGGCGAGAACCACCGCCTGGTCGACGAGCCGGGAGCGGGCGATGTTTTCGCTGAGCCGCCGGATGACGAGCTGATCGCCTTCCACCTCCAGCTCCCGCTCCGTGACCCCCACCCACCGGAGGAAGAAACCGAAGCGGAAGTTCTCCCGCATCTCCTCGTTCAGGAAGGCCCCGGAGCCGCCGTAGCCGAGCCCGGCCGTGTGGACGTGCCAGTCGACGACGTGAAGGGCTTCCAGCCCCTCGGCGGAGGCCTCCGGCCCTGCGAAGAAACCGCCCGAGACGATTACCAGCAGAGTGATCACGGCCGCTGATTTCATAGATGATGCCCTCTCCTCTCGCGTGAAGAAGATACCGTGGGTCCGGTGGCAGAAGATAGGCGGGCAACCGGTATCCGTCAAACCGGCCCCTGCCGGCAGGCGGCCGCCCCTCCCGGAGGATCGCCGGGAGGGGTTTGTCGGGCGGCCCGACGGCTCAGAGCGGCACGGTCGGTTTCACCCGCAGGTGGAGCTCGTCCAGCTGGGCCTTGGCCGGCACGGAGGGGGCGTTCGTCAGCAGGCAGGCGGCCTTCTGGGTCTTGGGGAAGGCGATCACGTCCCGGATCGAGCTCTCACCGCAGAGCAGCATCACCAGGCGGTCGAAGCCGAGGGCGATCCCCCCGTGGGGCGGCGCCCCCGAGTCCAGGGCCGAGAGCAGGAAGCCGAACTTCTCCTCGTAGCTCTCGGCCGTCATGCCGAGGGCGCGCGGGATTTCACGGTCAAGGGATCGCTGTCGAGCCGCTCGTAGTCCTCTTCGAGCGGCGAGGTGAAGGGGTGGTGCAGGGCCTGGTGGCGCTTTTCGGTCTCGTCGTATTCGAACATCGGAAAGCGGGTGACCCACAGAAAGTCGAAGCGCTCGGAATCGATCAGCCCGAGCTTCGCTCCCAGGTGGTTGCGCAGCTGGCCCAGGGCGTCGTTGACCACCGGGGGCTGATCGGCAACGAGCCTCTTTCTCGCCCTCGGTGAAGAACTTGGCGATCGGCGACTGCCAGCCCTCCGGCCGCACCTTGATCCAGGCCATGCCCTTGGCGCGGTAGACCGCGACGAAGGCCGTGAGATCGTCGATCTCCTTGCGGGACATCTCCACACAGCCCTTGGCGTTCAAGGCCTTCACGATCCCGCCCTTCGCGGCCGCCTCGGCGAAGACCTTGAACCCCGAGCCGGCCACGATGTCGGTGACCTCGGCGAGCTCGAGGCCGAAACGGGTGTCGGGCTTGTCGAGCCCGTAGCGGCCGACCGCCTCGGCATAGGTCAGCTGCGGGAAGGGAGTGGGAATCTCGCGGCCGAGCACCTCTTTGAAGAGGGTCGCCATCAGGCCCTCGGCCATCCCCATCACGTCCTCTTCGCCGACGAAGGACATCTCGATGTCCACCTGGGTGAACTCGGGCTGGCGGTCGGCGCGCAGGTCCTCGTCCCGGAAGCAGCGGACGATCTGGTAGTAGCGGTCGAAGCCGGCGATCATGAAGAGCTGCTTGAAGAGCTGCGGCGACTGGGGCAGCGCGTAGAACATCCCCGGATTGACCCGGCTCGGCACCAGGTAGTCCCGCGCCCCCTCGGGCGTGCTGCGGGTGAGAAAGGGGGTCTCGAGATCGAGGAAACCCCGGCCGTTCAGATACTCCCGCACGGCGGCCGCGGCGTGGTGACGCAGGATCAGGTTGCGCTGGGAGCGCGGCCGGCGCAGGTCGATGTGGCGGTATTTCAACCGGGTCATCTCGGAGATCTCGACCCCGTCCTCCACGAGG
>JALOOS010000303.1 GCA_025454275.1 Desulfobacterales bacterium
GCCGAGTGCAGCCCGCCCAGGCGCTCCCGCACCGCCTCGTTGATCAACCGGTAGTAGGGGAGCGTGGACTCCCAGCTCATGCCGCCGAGCAGGCCGATGGTCTTCATCGGACCTCCTCTGAACGCCCGGAGCCCGGACGAAGCGTCAGGCTGTCGATCGCCAGGCGGCGGTTCGCGAGCGACGGGAGCTTCCTCCGCACCGCGGCGATCCGCTCAAGGTCGATCCCGCCGGCAAGGAGCTCCTCGCCCTCGCCTGCCCCGACGACTTGGATCCCGAAGGGGTCGAAGAGCGCGCTCCGGCCGCAGAATGAGACGCCCACCAGGTTGCAGCCGGCCACATAGAGGGTGTTCTCGATGGCCCGGGCCTGGAGCAGTGTCGTCCAGTGGAGCTCCTTGACCGGCCCCTGGTACCAGGCCGAGGGGAGCAGGATGAGTTGCGCTCCCTGAAGCGCCAGGTGGCGGAAGAGCTCCGGAAAGCGCAGGTCGTAGCAGATCGCGACCCCGATCTTCACCCCGGCGATCTCCACCACCGGCGGCAGGGCGTCGCCGGGGGCCATGGTGTCGGACTCGCGCACGCTCAGGGCGTCGAAGAGGTGGACCTTGCGATAGGCGGCAATGCTCTTGCCTTCGGGCGAGAAGACGCGGGCGACGTTGTAGGCGCGCCCGTCCCCCGGGCCGCTCTCCCAGCAGCCGGCCGCGATGAAGAGGCCGGCCGATGAGGCCAGGGCGGCGAGCCCGTCTGCGAACACCCCCTTGTCCTCGGATGCGATCCGCACCGGGGGGCGCTCCGGGGAGGGGAGCCCCATGAACATCTCCGGGAAGAGGAGCAGGTCGGCCCTGCGCGCGACGGCCCTCTCCGCCATCCTGCGGGCCTTCTCCAGGTTGGCGCGGGGATCGGCGGACGGCTCGACCTGGGCCATGGTGATGGTGAAACCGTTTTTCATTGCAAAGGCTCCTTGAACGGTGCGCCGCAAGGGCGGCGCATGTTGACAAACAACATTATCCCTTTTACCCTGCCCGCACAACCGATAAGGAGGGTGAGACCCGATGACACCTGCCGAACTGCGACGACTCGCCGCTGACGGGAAATTCGACCTTCCCACGGCCGGCTACTGCGACGGCCATGTCCAGGCCAACCTCGTCGCCCTCCCCGAGGCCTATGCCGCCGATTTCGAGAAATTCTGCCGGGCGAACCCCAAGCCCTGCCCGCTCCTGGAGACCGTCGGCCCCGGCACCTCTAAAACCGCCGCGCTCGCCCCCGGTGCGGACCTCGCGGACACCCTTCCCCGCTACCGGGTGTGGGTCGACGGAGAGATGCGCCACGAGGTGGCCGACATCCGGGGCTTCATGCGCCCGGACCTCGTCTTCTTCCTCCTCGGCTGCAGCTTCTCCTTCGAGGAGGCCCTGATCAAGGCCGGAATTCCCCTGCGTCACGTCGCTGAAAAGAAGAATGTCTCCATGTACCGGACCTCCATCCCCCTCACCCCGGTCGGGCCCTTTCACGGGGAGATGGTCGTCAGCATGCGGCCGATCCACCGCACGCAGGTGGCACGCGCCTGCATCATCACCGGCCGCTACCCGGAGGTCCACGGGGAGCCGGTCCACGTCGGCTACCCCGGAATGATCGGGATCCGCGACATCGCCCATCCCGAATACGGGGACCCGGTAGCGATCTTAAGGGACGAAATTCCCGTTTTCTGGGCCTGCGGGGTCACCCCCCAGAACGTGCTCCTCAAGGCGCGGCTGCCCTTCGCCGTAACCCATGCGCCGGGCTACATGTTCGTGAGCGACAGGAAGAACGAGGAGTATGCCGTCCAGCGGGGGAACTAGCGCCGGCTAAACCCATTAACCTCAATCTACGAAAAGGAGAGCCCCATGAAAACGAAACTCCGGATCTGCCTTGTGACGTGCGGTTTGCTGTTCCTCGCAGCGGCGGCCTTCGCCGCCGGCCCCGCCGAGCTGCGCGTGGTCGGCAGCTGGAACAACCTGACGATGTTCAAGAATTTCGAGCAGCCCTTCTGGACCGAGGTGGTGCCCAAGGAGCTCGGCATCAAGACCTCCCTGACCTCCCTGGGGCAGGTCAATCTCAAGGGGCCGGCCGTGCTGCGGTCGACCAGCATGGGGGTCTACGACGTGGTCCACACCGTGGCCGACTACGTGGTGGACGACTCCCCGGCCCTGGCCGGCCTCGATCTTCCGGCCCTGGCCAACGACCTCGAGCTGGCCCGCAAAGTGGTCGATGCCTACACGCCGGTCCTGGATGAGTACCTGGCCAAGGATTTCAAGGTCAAGCTCCTGAGCGTCGTCCCCTACCCGGCCCAGGTGCTCTTCAGCAACGTGCCCATCAAGGGCCTCGGTGACTTGAAGGGCAAGAAGATCCGCGCGAGCGGCTGGACCACCTCCGAGTTCGTGACCGCCCTGGGGGCCACCGGCGTGACCCTGGCCTTCAGCGAGGTGCCCCAGGCGCTGCAGCGCGGGGTCGTGGACGGGGCCGTCACAGGCAGCCTCTCCGGCTTCAGCGCCGGCTGGGGCGAGGTCTCCAAGTATGTCTACCCCCTGCCGATCGGGGGCTGGGACTACGTCATCGGCACCATCAGCCTGGACACATGGAAGAGCATGACCCCCGACCAGCAGGCGAAGCTTCAGCGGCTGATCAAGGAGAAGCTCGAGAAGCCGGCCTGGGAGGTGACCGCCCGCGAGACCAAGGAGGGGATCGCCTGCCTCAGCGGCAACGGCCCCTGCCCCCATGGAACCCCGACCAAGGTGGAGGTGATCCCGGTCACCCCCGGCGATGAAAAGGCCGCCCAGGCGGTCCT
>JALOOS010000304.1 GCA_025454275.1 Desulfobacterales bacterium
ATCCCGGTGGTCCTGGGGGTGCGCCGCCTGCCCTATACCGTGCGCGGCACCTTCGCCTCGCTGCAGATCGTCCACAAGTCCTTCGAGGAGGCGGCCGAAAGCGTCGGGGCCACCAAGATGACCACCTTCAAGGACGTGACGCTGCCCCTGATCTGGAAAGGGGTGCTGGTGGGCTCCCTCTACTCCTTCATCCTGGCGCTGCAGGAGGCTTCGGCCACGCTGCTTCTGGTCGTGCCCGGGCACGAGATGATGACGGTGGGCATTTTCAACTTCTACATCGGGGGGTCGGTCAACGAGGCCGCGGCCCTGGGACTGATCCTCATCGTGCTGGGGGCGCTCTGCCTGTTCGTGATCAACCGGGTGGCGGGGTCCAAAATGGGCGGGGTCTTCGGATGAATTTCCCCCCGCCGCAAGCGGCGGGGGCAATTCATGCCGGAGAGGGACGCAACGGAGGCGGTCAGGCCTTGAGCTCCGGGAAGTCTTCTTCGTAGAACTCGAGTACGCCGCGCTTCTCTTCCTTGCGCTGTTTGGCCTCGCTCAGGCGCAGTTCGACGCGCCGGATTTTGCCGGAGATGGTCTTGGGCAGGTCGGAGAACTCGAGGCGCCGGATGCGCTTGTAAGGGGCGAGGCGCCCGCGCAGGAAGGCGAAGATCTCCCTGGCCAGCTCCCGGCCCGGGACCCGCCCCTGCCGCAGGATGACGAACGCCTTGGGGACCGCCAGCCGCACGGGGTCTGGGCTGGGAACCACCGCGGCCTCGGCCACGGCCGGGTGCTCGATCAGGGCGCTTTCGAGTTCGAAGGGGCTGATGCGGTAGTCGGAGGCTTTGAAGACGTCATCGGCCCGGCCGACATAGGTGAAATAGCCGTCGGCATCCCGGCCGGCGACATCCCCGGTATGGTAGAAGCCCTCCCGGATCACCTCGGCCGTCTTGGCGGCATCCCCGGCATATCCCGCCATCAGGCCCGCCGGCCGCCGCTCCGTCTCCAGGCAGATCTCCCCCTCGGAGGCCGGACGCCCGTCGGCGTCGAGCAGGGTGCAGGCGTAGCCCGGCAGCGGCCGGCCCATGGAGCCCGGCCGCACCGCCTGGCCCGGGGTGTTGCCGATCTGGGCCGTGGTTTCGGTCTGGCCGTAGCCGTCGCGAAGGGTGATCCCCCAGGCCTTCTTCACCTGCTCGATGATCTCCGGGTTCAGGGGCTCGCCGGCGCCGACGAGCTCGCGGATCTTCACCGGGTAGGCCGCCAGCTCCTCCTGGATGAGCATGCGCCAGACCGTGGGCGGGGCGCAAAGGCACGTCACGCCGCAGCGCGCGAGCACTTTCAGGAGCGCCTTCGCGTCGAAGCGCGCATAGTTGAAGATGAACACACAGGCGCCGGCGTTCCAGGGTGCGAAGAAACAACTCCAGGCATGTTTGGCCCAGCCCGGGGAGCTGATGTTGAGGTGGATGTCCCCGGGCATGAGCCCGATCCAGTACATGGTGGAGAGGTGGCCGACCGGATAGCTCCGGTGGGTGTGGAGCACCAGCTTGGGCTTGCTGGTGGTGCCGGAGGTGAAGTAGAGCAGGAGCGGGTCATCGACGCAGGTCGGGCCGTCCGGGGAAAAGTCGGCCCCCTGCCGGTACGCCTCCTCATAAGCGATCCAGCCGGGTTGCACCCCGCCGACGCTGATGCGGGTGAAGCCGCCGGGGAGCCCTGCGAACTTCTCGAGCTGGGCCGCCCCGGCGATGACATGCCGCACCGCCCCCCGCTCCAGCCGGTCCCGAAGGTCCTCGGCGGTCAGCAGGGTCGTCGCCGGAATGACGACCGCCCCCAGCTTCATCGCGGCCAGCATCACCTCCCAGAGCGCCAGCTCGTTGCCCAGCATCACCAGGATGCGGTCGCCCCGGCGGACGCCGGTGCCGCGCAGGTAACTGGCCACGCGGTTGGAGCGCTCCGACATCTCCGAGAAGGAGAGCCGGGTCTCGCGGCCGTCCTCCTCGACCAGCCAGAGCGCCGGCTGCGGGTTGGCGGCCGCCATGCGGTCGAAATAATCGAGGGCCCAGTTGAACTGATCGAGCCGCGGCCAGCGGAACCCGCGGCAGGCGGCGTCGTAGTCGGTGCGATGCGCGAGCAGAAAATCGCGTGCTTTGAGAAACGAGCCGAGCTGAGATGATGCCATTCACACCTCCGGTAACCTGCGTTGCGGACCCCGGTGCGTGCCGGCGGCCGATTCGAAATAAAGCTGCCTCATTACAGAAGGCGGATCCGCGTGTCAAGACGATCCGGGCACGAACACCGGCATGGGCGAAAAATGCTTGGCAGGAGAGGGGAATCGGGCTAAACCCCGACTGGGTTCAACCCCTTGGCGGGAGGGTCTTATGGAAGAAGAGGAAGATGCCGGTCGGCATTCCGTTCCGGTAAGGGTCTGGGACCTGCCCACCCGGCTGTTTCACTGGCTGCTGGTGGCGTTGGTGGCGACCTCGTTTGTGACCGGAAAGGCCGGCGGAAACGCGATGGTGACCCACGCCTGGTCCGGCAGCGCCATCCTGGCCCTGCTGCTGTTCCGCGGGGTGTGGGGGGTCATCGGCAGCGGGCCTTCCCGGTTTTCATCCTTTCTCGCGGGGCCGGGGACGGTGTTGCGCTACGCGCTGACCCTTTTCCGGCGGGAGGCGGCACCCCACCTGAGCCACAATCCCCTGGGCGGATGGTCGGTTGCGGCCATGCTGGGGATCCTGATGGTCCAGGCCGTTACCGGCCTTTTTGCCGACGACGACATTGCCTTCGCCGGCCCCCTTGCGGGGTGGGTCGGCCGGGCGGTGCGCAGCCGCATGACCGCCAC
>JALOOS010000305.1 GCA_025454275.1 Desulfobacterales bacterium
TGCGGCCGAGGCGGCCGATACCGGGGCCGTTCGGCGGCGGATCGCCGCCGAGGTGGCTGCGCCGCTGGCGGGTTTGATTCGAAACACCATCGAGGGCCGTCCGATCCGGGATGGGGTGGCCGTCGCCATCGTGGGTCGCCCCAATGTGGGCAAATCGAGCCTCATGAACCGCCTGCTCGGGAAGGAGCGCTCGATCGTAACGGAGGTTCCCGGCACCACCCGGGATGTGGTGGAGGATCGTTTTTACCTGGAAGGGCTCGAGTTCTATCTTCAGGATACGGCCGGGTTGCACCCCTCCCCGGACATGGTGGAGAGGATCGGGATGGCGAAGACCCTGGAGAGCAGCGGTCTTTCGGACCTTGTGCTGCTCGTAATCGAAGCGCATCGGCCGATCGGTGCCGAAGACCTTCGCATCTATGAGCAGGTCGGTTCCAAGCCGCTGATCCTGATATTGAACAAGATCGATCTCTGGCAGGGTCCGGGCGACGGAACCGATCTTCCCGCAGGCTGGCGGACCCATCCCTGCGTGCGGCTTTCGGCCCTGACGGGCTCGGGGATCGATGAGCTGCGGTCGGAGCTGGTCAGAACCGCGTGCGATGATCTTCCCGCCACGGATGCGTTGATTCCCAACCTGCGCCAGAAGAGCCTGATGGAAAGGGCGCTGGCCGCCGCAACGGCTGCGGACGCCGACCTCGAACGCAACGCCGGTCCCGAGCTGGTCGCGGTAAACCTCACGCTGGCGGCCGACTGCATCGCCGAGATTCTGGGGACCCGCGCCGGGGACGATATCCTTGAGGCCATTTTCAGCCGTTTTTGCATCGGCAAGTAACCGGAGGCTCAGGTAAAACCTAATCCGTGTGTTCCACGTGGAACATTGCCCCTTGAACTCCGGCAGCCAATGCCCCTTACTTCGAGAAATACGAGAAACTGGTGGCTGCTTCGGACGCCGCCTTCGATCGCGTCCGAAAAGCTCATTCCGACTGCGTCAAATGCACCGAGGGCTGCTCCGACTGCTGCCTCGCCATTTTCGACCTGACCCTGATCGAGGCCCTCTACCTCAACCACCGCTTCAAACAGAAAATAGCGCCGGAGGCACGGGCTGACCTGCAGGAGAAGGCCAACCGCGCCGACCGCCAGATCGCCAAGATCAAGCGCCGGGCTCACGAGCAGCTGAAGGCCGGCAAGCCCGAAGCGGAAATCCTGGCCGACCTGGCACGGGAACGCGTGCGCTGCCCCTTACTGAACGATCGTGAGCTCTGCGACCTTTACGACTACCGGCCGCTCACCTGCCGCTTTTACGGTATTCCGACCGCCATCGGCGGCATGGGACATACCTGCGGCAAATCGGGCTTCAAGGCCGGGGAGACCTATCCCACCGTGAACCTGGACACGATCCACGCACGGCTCCAGGAGATCAGCGCGGAGCTCGTCCGCGATATGAAGTCCCGCTTTGTAGGCCTGGCCGACATGCTGGTGCCCCTCTCCTTTGCGCTGATCAACGACTACGACGAGGTCTATCTCGGACTGAAGGAAGAGCCCCCCCCGGAGCCGGGCCCCAAACGGGGCAAGAAGAGGAGGCAGTGATGGGCGAGTTTTCTCCGGAGCAGGCCGAGCAGCGCAAGCGGGCGGTATTCGATAGCATGTCGCCCCGGCGCCGGAAGCACATTCTGAGCAAGGGATACGAGAAATGGGATCCCTTCGAGGAGCCGAAGGACCCGATCGATATCCGCAAGGACCCCTCCAAGCGGACCACCCACCAGCTGGTGCGCGAATTCCTCCAGTCCCGCAGCGGTGAAGCTGAAAACAACGCCTACAATCGAGGGGTGTTGGAGATGGCGCTAGGAATCGTGAACGGCGAGGACCGCTTCCGGGGCATGTACGAGTTCGCCTGCTGGCACCGCGATCTTTTGAAATCCGAGGGGATCGATCCCTCCCGCTGAACAAGAGCTTCAGCCGTCGGCCGGCCCGAAGCGTTCGAGATACTCTTCCCATTCCATGGGCAGGAGCTGCTTTTTGGCGTTGTTGCACTCCTTACAGCAGGGCACCACGTTGCCCTTGGTGGTGCGGCCGCCCCGGGAGACGGGGATGATATGGTCCATGGTGAGCTCCCGCGGAGCAAACGCCCGCCTGCAGTAGTGGCAGACCCCTTTGGCCAGCTTCCGCTTCCACCACTGGGAGCCCCGCAGCTCGCGCGCCTTGGAGCGCTCCTTTCGAAGGTCTTCCTCCTCTATATGAAACGAAAAATCCCCGGGCCTCGCCTCGCGCGTCATATCGCTTTTCCACTCCCGGGTCCCGGCCGCCGGCGTTTTGCACCGGTCGAATCGATCCCCGCCGGCTCCCCGGCCGTTATCCAGCCGCGGATTTCATGCTCGAGCAGTTTGTAGTATGCCGCCGATCCGCCCAGACCGACCCTTCCGAAAAAATAGTTTATTTCAAGTAAAAGCGGAGTCGGAGGGGCCTCTTTGTCTGCGTAAATCAGATCGAGACCAGCCAGGTTGATGCCCGCATCCCGACAGAATCCGGCTACCAGGCTCTCAGCCGCTTTTTTCAGCAACGGATCGGAATCGGTATCGACCCGCGCGCCTCCGGAGAGGCTGGCTTTAAAGGTGCCCGGACCCTCTGTGACCCGCCAGTAGGAGAGAAGCCGCTTTCCGATGACGGCCACCCGCAACGACCGGCCCTGGCAGCTGACGAACTGCTGAAGCAGAAAACCACGCTGGCCTGAGCGTTCGCAGCGCGCGGCGTGCACCAGAAGTTCATCCAGATCGTTTCGGTTTTCAGCCAGGAACACCGTATCCCCCTCCCCTCCCCAGTCGAACTTGAAAACGAGAGGGAAGCCGAAAGAGAGGTTCGATGGGTTCCGGTTGCGGAAATCCGCCAGGCTTTCATACGCTTCCGTCGCCGGGTGGGGGATGCCCCATTCCCGAAAAAGCCGGATCTGACCGGTTTTCCCGGGAAAACGGAACCTGGCGTCGTAGTTGGGGAAGACGCGGCGGCAGTTGGCCCGGGCCATTTCATAGAGACGGCGCGTGCAGCCTTGGGGCAGAATCACTACGGTTGCGGATTGAATGGCGGCGAGCTCTTCGCGGCCGGGGTCACGGCCCGCGCACAGGATATTGGCATCGCCTCTGAACAGCGGGTGAAAGGATAGAATCATACCGCCGATTAAAAGTTCAAGTCCATCCAGTAAGATATCCCCAGCTTGGCCGGACGGGTATGGATCAGCGGGATTTCACCGCTCGAAGAGCTGAGATACATCCCGTCGCTGCCGCTCAGCCTCAGGATAGCGGGCGTTTGGATACTGCCGGAAAACTGGATACCGGAGGGAGCGCGTTTATCGGCAAATCCCGAGACGCTCACCAGATCACGATCGTCGACCCGGCGGTCGCCGCTGATGTCGAAGACGCCACCCCCGGCATACCCTCCGGTGAACGCGTTAATCGCCATGAACATGGAATTGCCTCCAGGCCCGCAGCGGTCGTCGCTGGGGGTGAAGCCGATGGCGAGCAGCAGTCGGTTGCGGATGA
>JALOOS010000049.1 GCA_025454275.1 Desulfobacterales bacterium
CCCGTCGATCGACTTCCAGACGTAGTAGGACGGGAGGTTTTCGTGAGGCAGGTGGCAGTCGACGCAGCGGATCGTGCGGTGGGCGCCGACATTGAACCATGCTTCGAACTGGGATTGCATGACGTGGCAGGAGCCGCAGAAGAGCGCCGTCTCGGTGCGGGCCATGAGCTGGGGGGGGCCGAAGGCCAGAAACCCGCCGGCCGCCCCACCGCCGACGAGCAGCAGGGCCCATACTTTCCAGTTGATGCGTTTCAGGAGAGCCATGGCGTCGCAACCTCGCCGGATGGGTTTCAGCCGGGGGCCCCGGGCGGCTCACGGCATCCGCGGCAGCATTCAGACGCGAAGGCCGCCGATGGCGGAGAACGGACCGTGCACGGAAGCTCTGGTTGAGATAGCAGGTCGGCCGGGGGAAGAAATTGACTTAAGTCAAATGAGAGCATCTATACCGATGCGGGCGGCGCGACGCGGAAAGAGGGGCGCTCCAGCTTGGAGCGGCGGCATTGCGGACAGCGGCCCGGGCGGGTCAGGCGCCGGCGGTGGGCGAACACATACCCCTGGGGGTCACGCACAAGTCCCCGCCGGATGCGGCGATCGAACGCCGGACGTGGGACAGGTGCGCGTAGATCTCCTTCTCCGTGAGTCCGAGCTCGACGCCGAGCTCGCGGGCATCCATTTCCCGGTCGGCCAGCAAGGAGATGATCCTGCGTCGAATCGTCTCGGAGGGCATCGTGCGCCGGCCGCCTCATGCGGGCGGCACCTCCCGCTTGAGCAGGCAACAGCCGATCCTCTGGACGGGCAGACCCTCGAACGGCCGCGGCCCGGGCTGGATCAGCGCGTGCATGACGCAGCCCTCCGCGATCTCGAGCCGGAAGAGGTCCTTCTCGTTCAGCCGGGGCCGCTCCGCCAGCCGGTCGCCCTCGAAGGCGAGGCTGTGCAGGGGGAAATCCTCGCAGAGCGGGCAGCGGTAGACCCGGCCGTTGGGGAAGGCGAAGTAGTTGTCGGCCACCCGCCCCGCGCAGGCGAAGGGCTCCCCGGGTTCGAGAAAAACCCGGGGATAGATGACCCGGATGCCCCGCCGGGCGATCGCCTCGGCCGCCGCCGGCACCTGGGCGCGCCACTCGGCGGCAGGCACCCGCTCCATCTCCGGCGCCCCTGAATCGCCACCGGCCACGGCCGCCTTGCCCCTCAGCCCGAGCACCTGGATGAAGAAGCTCTCGACCCCCGCCGCTTCGAGCAGGGCTCCCATGGCCGGCAGCTCGTGCAGGTTGGCCCGGCTCACGGTGGTGATGAGGCTGGTACGAAACCCCTTGGCCCGGCTGCGCCGGATCCCGTTCAGGCAGGCATCGAAGGATCCCCGCCCCCGGATGCGGTCGTTCGTCGCGGCGGCGGCCCCGTCCAGGCTGAAGCTGAACACATCCACCTCCGCCGGGGTCACCTGCTCCAGGATGTCGTGAAAGAGATACCCGTTGGTGTCGATCGTGATGCTGCCGAAGCCGAGCGACCGGGCGCGGCGCACGGCGCGCGGCAGGTCCGGGTGCAGCGTGGGCTCCCCGCCGAGGAGAACCAGGTTGGCCCCCGGGCTTCTCGCAGCGAACACCTCCAGCCAGCGCTCGATCCGCCCGATCGGCAGCCGCGTCCGCCCGTGCTGGGCCGGGTTGATGTAGCAGTGCCGGCAGCGCAGGTTGCAGCGGGTCAGCACGTGCAAAAAAACGTTCGCCGCCCGCTCCGAAAACTCAACTGTTGATGAAACCATTATATTTTGGCGATCAGGTGCTTGATCTTCTTCTTGGCCGCGATCAGCTCGGCATTGGTCGCCCGCAGGCGGATCGACATGTACTCCGCGAAGATGCGGTAGAGGAGCAGCAGGAAATCGAGTTTTTCCTCTTCAGGGGTCCGGGAACTGATGCGGCTGGCGGCGGCGGTGTCCACCGCGAGGCAGATGGTCTTGCCCACGGCCTTGGTGGTGGCCGAGCGGTCCATGCTGTCGACGATGCGCATCTCCCCGAAGATGTCCCCTTTCTTGTCGATGACGCCGATCTCGAGCCCCTCCTTGACGACGCGCACCTTGCCGGACAGCAAAAAATAGAGCCAGGGGTCCACATCCCCCTCGCGGATGATGGTCTCCCCGTCCTCGTACTCGCGGATTTTGCTTAATTTCAACAGCTTGCCGAGACTTTTGGTCTCGAAATTCTTCAGGGCGGAAATGCCCATCAGCTTCTGGATGTTCTCGATGTTGTCCTTGAGGTATTTCGACTCGATCATGGGATCCTCCCGCGGCAGGCCGCCCCCTTCCGGCACCGGTGGCGGCGTCGGCACATGGATGGGATTTTACACCGGAGAGGGTGAAAGCGCAAGCCGCGACGCGCCTTGCGGCGGCCGCCCGGAAGCGCACTCAGCACCCTTTTTCCAGGCAGTCCTTGGTGAGCGCTTCGTCGAAGAGCACCGGGTAGCGTCCGTCGAAACAGGCTTTGCAGAATTTGTGCTCCGGCTCGGGCACGCCGGTCGATGCGAGCAGCCCGGGGATGCTGAGGTAGTGCAGGGTGTCGAGTCCCAGCAGGCGGCAGATCTCCTCCTCGGATTTACCGGCCGCGATCAGCTCGCCTCTGGTCGAGAAATCGATGCCGTAGTGACAGGGGAAGCGGTGGGGGGGGCCGGCGATGCGCATGTGCACGCGCCGCACGCCGAGCTCGCGCAGCGCCTTGACCCGGGTCTTGACCGTGGTGCCGCGGATGATCGAATCGTCGATAATGATGATCTCCCGGCCCTTCAGGAGCTCCTTCACCGGGTTGAGCTTCACCCGCACCCCGAAATCGCGCATGCTCTGGGTGGGCTGGATGAAGGTTCGGCCGACGTAGTGGTTGCGGATCATCCCCAGCTCGAAGGGGATCCCGGACTCCTCGGTGTAGCCGATGGCGGCATAGGTCCCGGAGTCCGGGAAGGGCATGACGAAGTCGGCTGCGACCGGCGCCTCGCGTGCGAGCTGCCGGCCCTGGGCCTTGCGCACGAGGTAGACGTTCCGGCCGTCGATCGTGCTGTCCGGACGGGCGAAATAGATGAGCTCGAAGATGCAGAGCGCGCGCCGGGGGGCCGGCGGCGTTTGGATGCTGCGCAGCCCCTCGTGGGTGATGATCACGATCTCGCCGGGTTCGATCTCGCGGACAAACTGCGCCTCGACGAGGTCGAGCGCGCAGCTCTCCGAGGCCAGGACGTGGTAGCCGTTCAGGCGGCCGAGGCAGAGCGGGCGGAAGCCGTGCGGGTCGCGGATGCCGATCACCTCCCCGCGGCTGGTCAGCATGACGAGGGAGAAGGCGCCCTCCAGCCGTCCCACGGAGCGGACCAGGGCCTCCTCGAACCCGTGCTTTAAGTTTTTGACGAAGAGATGCAGGAACACCTCGCTGTCCATGGTGGACTGGAAGATCGAGCCGGCCTGCTCGAGCTCCTCCTTGAGGAGGGGGGCGTTGGTGATGTTGCCGTTGTGCCCAACGGCATAGGATTTGTTGCGGTGCCGGACGATGAACGGCTGGGCATTGGTCAGGATGGAGCTGCCGGTGGTGGAGTAACGCACGTGCCCGATGGCGCAACAGCCGTCGAGCTCCTCCAGGTGGTTCACGTCGAAGACATCGGGCACAAGCCCCATCCCCTTGTGCGCGACGATCGCCCCGTCGCGGGCGACGCCGATGCCCGCGCTTTCCTGGCCGCGGTGCTGCAGGGCGTAAAGGCCGAAGTAAGTCATGGCCGCCGCCTCCGGATGCCCGCAGATCCCGAAGATCCCGCAGGCCTCCCGCGGCTTGTCGGAAATTTCGCACGACCTCAGATGGGGATGCGACATGTCGGTTGCCTTTCGGGCGACGGGCGGACGGGTGACCGGCCGACCTTCACTCCAAGGGAAAATTCTCCTCCAGGTTCCACACCCCGCAGGGGCAGGCCCCGGCGCAGAACCCGCAGCCGATGCACAGGCGCGCGTCGACCGCGTACTCGTAGGCGCCGGGGAGCTCCCGGCGGCTGATCGCCCCCTGGGGGCAGACCGCGACGCAGACCCCGCAGTCGCGGCAGGCCCCGCAGGAGAGGCACTGGGAGCCGCACTGGGCGAGATCGCCGAAGGCGACGATGCGCGGGTCGAAGTACTCCAGCGTGACCCGCCGCTTCTCGATCATCTGCCGCCGGAAGGGGGCCGGGGTACGCCCATCGGATTCATCGCAGATGAGCTGGGCCACCCGACGGCCGGCCCCGATCGCCTCGGTGAGCAGCCCGGGTTTGACCAGGTCCCCGATCGCGAACACCTTCGGGTCGCTCGTACGGTACTCCGCGTTCACCTTGACGAAACCGCGCTCCACCGCGATCCCCTCGGGCAGAAAGGAGAGATCGGGCGCCTCGCCGATCGAGACGATCACGGTGTCGGCGGGGATCTCCTCCCCGTCGGCGAGCCGCACCCCGGTCGCGGTGATCGCGGCTGTGGCGACGGGCCAGCGGAAGAGGGCCCCGACCGCCTCGGCCGCACGCCGCTCTTTGCCGAAGGCGGCGGGTGCCTGAACGTCGAGGAGGGTGATCCGGGCGGCCCCCAGCCGGTGGGCCTCGGTGGCGACGTCGCAGCCGACGTTCCCGGCGCCGATGATCACCACCTGCCGGCCGCAGGCGGCGGTTCCGGCCTTGGCGGCCTCCAGGAAATCGAGGGCCGCGACGGCGCGCTCGATGCCCGGCACCGGCAGCGTGCGCGGCGTCTGGGCGCCGGTGGCGAGCACCACGTAATCGAAATCCTCGCGCAGCCGGGCGGTCTCCTCCCGGCCGAGCGGCTGCTGGAGGTACACATGGGGGAGGATCTCCTTGATGCGCCCGAGCTCGGTCTCGATCACCTCGCGGGGGATGCGGCTGTCGGGGATCACGCGCGTGAACTTCCCCCCCAGGCGCCCCGCCCGCTCGTAGACCACGGCTTCGTGGCCGCGCAGCCTGAGCTGCCAGGCGACCGAGAGCCCCGCCGGCCCGCCGCCGATCACGGCGATCCGCTTGCCGCTCACCGGCGGCAGCGCGGGGAGCTTGGCGCGGATGCTGGCCTGGCCGATCCGCGTCGTGTCGACCGGCGCCATCGCAGCGCCGGAACGGGTGCAGGACTCCATGCAGAGATTCGGACACAGGTAGCCGCAGACGGCCGCCGGAAAGGGGGTGTAGGCCAGCGCCAGGTCGACGGCCTCCTCGACCCGCCCCTCCCGGATCAGCTGCCAGCGCCGCTGCACCGGGATCCCCGTCGGGCAGGAGGCCTCGCAGGGGGCGGCGTATTTCTGGTTCTCCCAGACCGGGATGAAGCGGCGCAGCTCCCCGGTGACGATCGGCGGGATCACCCCGCGGTCGATCCGGCTCAGGTCCCCGATCAGCCCCCCCCGGCCGAGCTCCGCATCCCACACCTCGCGGCGGAAGGCCTCCACGGCGCGCGCCGCCCGGCCGGCCTTCTCGTTGGGCCGGCGCGCCACCAGAAGCTGCCACTCCCGCCGGGCGCTCAAGGGCTTGAGCAGCTCGGTCCGGCTGATCTTCTTCAGGAAGACGGCCAGGCGCACAGAGAGCCACTCCCAGTCGGCATCGCCGATCGGCGCCAGGCGCGCATCGGCCTGGCTGAAGCCCGCATGCGGGCCGCGGAAGAAGACCCTGCCCCCCACCATGCCGACGAGCGGCCGGTAGCCGAGGACGTTTTCGGGCGCCTGGGCCTCGTGGCCGCAGATCACGGCCACCCCGCCCGCCATGAACTCGCCGAAGTAATCCCCGGCCGACCCGAGGACCCAGAGCTCCGGCGGGTCGAAGCGCGGGTTGTGCTTGGTCATGGTCATACCGCGGGCGCCGATGTTTCCGCCCACGTAAACGCAGCCCTGGGCCATGCCGTTGGCGGCGCCGTTGCCGGCGTGGCCGTGAACGGTGATCTCGGCCCCGGCATTGAGCCAGCCGACGTCGTCGGAGGCCGGCCCGAACACCTCGATGCGGGTGCCGGGAAACCCCATGGCGCCTACGCGCTGGCCGGGGTGGCCGGTGATGCGCAGGCCGGCGCCTTCAGCACCGGCACGCCAGAGCCTGCCGCCGATCCCGTGCTGGCCGTAGGCTTCGATCTGCAGGCGGCGATGCCCCGCGGCCACCGCCGCCTGGATCTGCTCCTCGAGGAGGCGCGAGCTCACGCGCTCCCCGGCCTGCCGGCCGGAGATCACCAATGGGGGAGAAACGTTGCGCTGCTGGGGTTCGTTCATGTTTTTACTCCGGTCACCCGTCGGCCCGTCGGCCCGTCGGCCCGTCGGCGGTTTGCTTTGGACGGGCGACGGGCCGACCGGCTGACCGGCTGACCCTTTTCTATACAACGTACTTGATGCTCAAGCGCTCCGCGGTGTGGTAGTCGTCGACTCCCAGCGCATCGGACATGCCGATCGGCAGCGAGGTCGAACGGCCGAGCGGGGCGACGATCTTCTTCAGCTCCGTATCGAAGGAGAGGAAAACGTCCACCACCCGCTGGGCCACATCGTCCACATTCAACCGGCGGTAGAGCCGCGGGTCCTGGGCGGTGATCCCCTTCGGGCAAAGCCCGATGTTGCAGATGTTGCATCGGTCGGTTTCCGAGCCGAGGCAGCCGGCGGCCGCCTGCATGATGTACTTGCCCGTCTGCACCCCGCTCGCCCCCAGCATGATCAGCGCGGCCGCGTTGGCGGCGAGGTTGCCGCTCTTGCCGATCCCCCCGCCCGCAAAGAGCGGCAGCTGGTTCTGCATGCCGAGCTTGACCAGATTGAGATAGCCGTCGCGGATGTTGCTCGCGATGGGGTGACCCATGTGGTTCATGGAGACGTTGTAGGCCGCCCCGGTGCCACCGTCCTCGCCGTCGATCGCCAGCCCGGCCGCATACGGGTTGCGGGTCAGGTTGTTCAGCACCGCGAGCGCGGTGGAGGTCCCGGAGATCTTGGGGTAGACCGGCACCCGGAACCCCCAGGCCATGCTCATGGACTGGATCATCTTGGCCACCGACTCCTCGATGGAGTACTTGGTCTGGTGGGTCGGCGGGCTCGGCAGGTTGACGCCGGGCGGCACCCCGCGGATGGCGGCGATCAGGCGGTTGACCTTGTACCACATGAGCAGGCCGCCGTCGCCGGGTTTTGCCCCCTGGCCGTACTTGATCTCGATGGCGCAGGGGTCCTCCTTCATCTCGGGCAGGGCGTGCAGAATCTCGTCCCAGCCGAAGTAGCCGCTCGCGATCTGCAGGATGACGTATTTCAGGAATCGCGAGCGCAGCAGCCGCGGCGGGCAGCCCCCCTCCCCGGTGCACATGCGCACCGGCATCCCCAGCTCCTCGTTCAGGTAGGCCACCCCCATCTGCAGCCCCTCCCACATGTTCGGCGAGAGGGCGCCGAAGGACATGCCGCCGATGATGAGCGGGTAGATTTCGCGCACCGGCGGCACCCACCCGTTCGCGCGCAGGTGCCTGAGGTTCTCCTCGGGCGGCAGCACCCGGCCGAGGAGGGTCCGCAGCTCGAACTCGTGGCGCCCGGCGTCAAGCGCGGGGTCGGTCAGCATGGAGATCCGCACGAACTTGATCCGGTCGAGCAGCACCCCGGGCACGTTGCGCCGGCCCCCGCGCCGGCGCGGCTGACCGCCGCGGTCGAGCTGGAAGCGCAGCTTGTCGGCCTCGTCGGCCCGCGCCGGGGCGATGGCGTTGTTGGGGCAGACCAGGTTGCACATGGCGCAGCCCACACAGGCATAGGCCGGGTCGGTCCGCTGGCGGATGCCGTAGTAGGAGCGGTAGACGGTGGCCGGAGGCTCCTGGAAGCCGACCGGCGGCTCGAGCAGCCGCTTGCGGAACACCCCGAGCTCGATCGCATGGACCGGGCAGACGGCGGTGCACTTGCCGCAGAGGGTGCAGGCCTCCTTGTCCCACTGGACCTGCCAGCTCAGGTCCTTGACGCTCAGCGTGGAGGGGGTAATGGGTCTTTCTGGCTGCATAGGCGCACCTCCCGGCGGTCGGGGCCGACGACCGCCGTGTCGAGAAACATCGGTTGGAAATCACGGCTCTTGTCCCGGAGCGGGATGGCGGCGTCCAGGCCGCAGATCTCGGAGGAGAAGGCGAAGATGCCCGGTTTGCCGCCGACCACCCCGGGCCGGAGCTTCTTCCGGTCCTGGACCATGAAGAGGCTCCCGTCCGGCAGGCTCCCGATGACGCAGTTGGGACCGTCGATGATGAGCGGCCGGCAGGTCTGCTTCAGGTGGCGCAGGAGCCGGGCATCCGGATGGGCCGCGAGGTCCTGCTCCTGCAAGGGGGTGATCAGGTGTTTGTAGGCTTCGATCCCCAGGCCCAGCGTGGTGGTCAGGTAGTGCAGGATGTGGGTGAAGACCTCCGAGTCCGAATTGTAGCCGATATAGCCCGGAAAACCGCGCGACTCGAGAAAGGTCCGGATGGGGATGAAGGCCGTGTTCTCGCCGTTGGTCATGCTGGCGAAGCCCTGGAGGAAGAAGGGGTGGCAGGCATAGAGGTTGATGGCGTAGTTCGTATTCTGCCGCCCCTGGGCCATGATCACCCGGGCCCGCAGCTCCTTGCGGTCGAGCTTCAGGTGGTCGGCCACCGCGACGGGATCCCCGATCTCCTTGATCATGATCGCATCGGGCCAGAAGGAGAAGACGATCATGTCCTCCTTCGCCTCGCCCATGGCGCGCAGCTGCAATCGGATGCTCATCAGCCGGAACTGGAGCTCCTCGCGCGACAACCCCTCCCACTCCTCGGGGTACTCGTAGGCGCGGATCAGGTAGACGTCGCGGCGTGGGACTCCGGGGGGCGGGGTCTTCGGCACCTTGATTGAGATTTTGTATTTGGTCATGAACCCGATGTCCATCATGAAGGCGTCCAGGCGCTTCAGCCCCTCGTCGCTGAAAATGCCCGAGAGGATCGGGGCCTCCTTCATCTCTTCGAACGGGCCGCTCAGGTCCCTCAGAAACAGCCCGACCCCGGAGCCGTCATGACCCTCGCGCATGACGTTCAGGGCCTCGATGGCCACCGTCGGGGAGAGGGGCTCCTGGCTGGTGATGGCAAACAGGCGACACATGAG